>JAEYNO010000347.1 GCA_023412515.1 Actinomycetes bacterium | reverse complement strand
GGCCGGTGCCGCCCGCGCGGCACCGGCCCGTCGGCCTGCGGGAGGTCGGGTCAGGCGCGCGCGGCCTCGTACGCCGCGAGCTGGTCGATGCGGCGCTGGTGGCGCGGGTTGCCGCTGAACGGCTCCGCGACGAACGCGTCGACGAGCGCGACCGCCTCGTCGACCGAGTGCTGCCGCGCGCCGATCGCGACGACGTTGGCGTCGTTGTGCTGCCGCCCCAGTCGCGCGGTCTCGAGGTTCCACGCGAGGGCCGCGCGCACGCCCGTGACCTTGTTGGCCGCGATCTGCTCGCCGTTGCCCGAGCCGCCGATCACGACGCCGAGCGAGCCCGGGTCGGCGACGACGGCCTCCCCGGCCGCGAAGCAGAACGACGGGTAGTCGTCCTGCTCGTCGTACTCGAAGGCACCGTGGTCGACGACCTCGTGGTCGGCGGCACGCAGGTGCTCGACGAGCGCGACCTTGAGCTCGTACCCGGCATGGTCGGCGGCGACGTGGATGCGCATGGGGCCATCCTGCCGCAGGTGGCGGGGCCGGTGTCACCTCCACCTCCTAGGCTGTCGCCCATGACGCGCAGCGGAGTGCCCCTCGACGACCTCGACCCCACGGTGCGACCCCAGGACGACCTCGACGCGTACGTCAACGGCCGGTGGCGCGCGTCGTACGAGATCCCGCCGGACCGCTCGACGGACGGGCCGTTCCGCGCGCTGTACGACCAGGCCGAGCGGCAGGTCCTCGACATCATCACGGACGCCGCGCAGGCCGCGACGACCGGCGACGCGGACGGGGTCGAGGCGAAGATCGGCGCGCTGTACGCGAGCTTCATGGACACCGACGCGGTCGCCGCGGCGGGCGTCGAGCCGCTGCGCGACGACCTCGCGGCGGTCGACGCCGCGACCTCGCCGGCCGAGCTGACGACCGCGCTCGGCGCGCTGCAGCGCACCGGCGCGCTGTCGGCGGTCGACCTGTACGTCGACAACGACGCGAAGGACCCCGACACGTACGTCGTGCACCTCGTGCAGGGCGGCCTGGGCCTGCCCGACGAGGCGTACTACCGCGAGGACCAGCACGCCGAGGTGCGCGAGCAGTACCTGCCGCACGTCGCGCGGATGCTGCGGCTCGCCGCACCCGTCTCGGGCGTGGTCGCCGCGGGCGACCCCGACGACCTCGCGGCGCGCGTCGTCGCGCTCGAGTCGCGGCTCGCGGCGCACCACTGGGACGTCGTCAAGGACCGCGACGCCGAGCTCACGTACAACGCGCTCACGCTGGCCGAGCTGGTCGAGCGCGCGCCCGGCTTCGACTGGCGCGCGTGGGCCGTCGCGCTCGGCGCGCCCGCGGGTGCGCTCGACCGGCTCGTCGTGCGCGAGCCGTCGTTCGCCGAGGGGTTCGCACAGCTCTGGGCGGAGGTCCCGCTCGCGGACTGGCAGGCGTGGGCGACGTACCACGTGGTCTCGTCGCGTGCGCCGTACCTGACGGACGACGTCGTCGAGGCGAACTTCGACTTCTACGGCCGCACGCTCTCGGGCGCGCAGGAGGTCCGCGACCGCTGGAAGCGCGGCGTCGGCCTCGTGCAGGGTGCGCTGGGCGAGGCGGTCGGCAAGGTGTACGTCGAGCGGCACTTCCCGCCGTCGCACAAGGAGCGCATGGACACGCTCGTCGCGCACCTCGTCGAGGCGTACCGCGAGTCGATCACGTCGCTGGAGTGGATGGGCGAGGAGACCCGCCGCCGCGCGCTCGACAAGCTCGAGGCCTTCACGCCGAAGATCGGCTACCCCGCCCGGTGGCGCGACTACTCGGCGCTGACCGTGCGCGCCGACGACCTGCTGGGCAACGTGCGGCGCGCCAACGCGTTCGAGCTCGACCGCGAGCTGCACAAGATCGGGCGGCCGATCGACCGCGACGAGTGGTTCATGACGCCGCAGACCGTCAACGCGTACTACAACCCCGGCATGAACGAGATCGTCTTCCCCGCCGCGATCCTGCAGCCGCCGTTCTTCGACGCCGACGCGGACGACGCCGTGAACTACGGCGGCATCGGCGCGGTCATCGGGCACGAGATCGGCCACGGGTTCGACGACCAGGGCTCGAAGTACGACGGCGACGGCCGGCTCGTCGACTGGTGGACCGCCGAGGACCGCGCCGAGTTCGAGCGGCGCACGCGCTCGCTCGTCGACCAGTACGCGCAGTACTCGCCCCGCCAGCTGGACGGCAGCCACCGCGTCAACGGCGAGCTCACGATCGGCGAGAACATCGGCGACCTCGGCGGCCTCGCGATCGCCGTCCGGGCGTACGAGATCGCGCTCGGGCACCCGATCGACCAGGCCCCCGTGCTCGACGGCCTCACGGCGCTCCAGCGGCTGTTCGTCGGGTGGGCGCACTCGTGGCGCACCAAGGCCCGCGACGCCGAGATGATCCGCCGCCTCGCGACCGACCCGCACTCGCCCGACGAGTTCCGGTGCAACGGCGTCGTGCGCAACGTGGACGAGTTCTACGTCGCGTTCGACGTGCAGCCCACCGACGCGCTGTGGCTCGACCCGCAGGACCGCGTGCGCATCTGGTGACGGCCCGGGCCGGGGGCGCGGCGCCCGGGGCCCCCCCCGCCCCCCCCCCCCCGGT
>JAEYNO010000320.1 GCA_023412515.1 Actinomycetes bacterium | reverse complement strand
CGCCGCAGGGCGTGCGCGCGCGACTCGCGCTCGCCGGCGCCATGCACCGCTTCGCCGACGCGCTCGCGCCGCGAGCCGAGGACCTGGGCCACCCCGCGCGGTGAGTGCCACGCTCCGCACCGGCGCGGCGCACTACCCTGTGTCGCGTGACGCCGAGGCCGACCACGCGGGGCCCGAGATGCCCCGGGTGACCCTGCAGACGGTCGCTGACGCCGTGGGCGTGAGCCGCATGACCGTGTCCAACGCGTTCTCCCGGCCCGACCAGCTGTCGGCGGCGCTGCGCGAGCGTGTGGTCGCGACGGCCGCCGACCGCGGGTACGCGGGGCCGGACCCCACGGCACGCGCGCTGGCGCGTCGCAGCACGGGCGCGGTCGGGGTCGTGCTCACCGACTCGCTCGGCGACGCGTTCCGCGACCCCGCCGCAGCGGCGTTCTTCGGCGCGCTCGCCGAGGAGCTCGCCCCCACCGGCCTCGCGGTGTCGCTCATCCCCGCCGCGTCCGTGGGCGGCCACCTGCCCGCGCGCGACCTGCCCGTCGACGCCGCGGTCGTCTACGCGTGCGCGGGCGAGACCGAGGCCGTCGGCTGGCTCGAGCGTCGGCGGCTGCCGCTGGTGTTCGTCGACCAGGCCCCACGGCCCGGCAGCACGGGCGTGCTGCTCGACGACGCCGCGGGCGGCCGGCTGGCGGTCGAGCACCTGCTGTCCCTCGGCCACCGCGACGTCGTGGTCCTCACGATGGACTCGAGCAGGCACGAGCCGGGCTGGCGGACGTCGCCGCTGGACGCCAACCCCAACCACGTGGCCCGCGAGCGCACGCGCGGCGCGGTCGAGACGCTCACGGCCGCGGGGTTGCCCACCCGCGTCCTCGAGGTCCGCAACAACCTCGCGCACGAGGCGTCGACGGGCGCCGAGATCCTGCTCGCGGACGCGCGCCGCCCGACCGCCGTGGTGTGCTTCTCCGACCTCGTGGCAGCCACGCTCGTGCGGCACGCGACGGCTGCGGGCCTGCGCGTGCCGCAGGACCTGTCGGTCGTCGGCTTCGACGACTCGGTGCTGGCGACGTCGGTCGAGCCGCAGCTGACGACCCTGCGCCAGGACTTCGTGGCGAAGGGCAGGCTCGCAGCGGCGGCCCTGCGTGACGCGCTCGCACGCAGCCGCGGGGAGGACGAGCGGGCCGCACCCGCACCCGCGACGGCCGTCGTGCCCGTCGAGCTGGTGGTGCGCGGTAGCACGGGCCCCGCGCCCGCCTGAGCCGCCGCCGGCCTCAGGCTGCGCCGCGCGCGACGAGGACGGGGCACGCCGCGCGGGCGACGAGCCACTGGCTGACCGACCCGAGCACGAGACCGCCGAGGCCGCCGAGGCCCCGCGTGCCGACGACGAGCAGGTCGGCGCGCTCGGCGTGCTGCGCGAGGACGCGCGCCGGCGGCCCCTCGGCGACGACGCCGTCGACCGTGACGCCCTCGGCACCGGCCAGCCGGACGAGCGCGGCGTCACGCGCCCGCTCGGCGGCCTGCCGCGCGAGGTCCGCCGTTGACGTCCCGGGCTGCTCGGCGAGCCAGGACGCGAGCGAACGGTTGGTGGGTGGCTCCTGCCAGCACGCGACGACGGTCAGCCGGGTCGCGGTGCTGGTGGCGATCGCGTCGGCGCCCGTGGCGGCGGCGTCGACCGCGGCGAACGAGGCGGCGGACCCGTCGACGCCGACGACGACGTGCCCGGTGGGCTGCGGTGCGACCTGCGTGCGCGGCACGACGACCACGGGGCACGGCGCGTGCTGCAGCACGCCGAGCGACACCGAGCCGAGCAGCACGCCCGACAGCCGCCCCGCGCCCTGCCGCCCGACGACGAGCAGCCGCGCGTCCTGCGCGTGCCCGACGAGCGTGCGCGCGGGCGGGCCGTCGTCGAGGACGGCGGCGACGGCGAGCCTGGGCGACTGCTCGCGCGCGATCTGCGCGCCCTCGTCCGCGATCTCCTGCGCGCCCTGCCGGACGTACGCCGACGCGGTGCGCAGCGGCGGCACGTCGAGCTGCCCCTGCAGCCCCCACACGTGCACGACGCGCAGCTCGCCGCCGAGCCGGTGGGCCGCGACCGCCGCCCACCGCACCGCCGAGACCGCCTCCGGCGACCCGTCGTACCCGACCACCACGTGCGTGCCCATCGCGCCCTCCCCGACTCCCGACAGTGCTCCGATCGTCACGCGGGACACGAGGTGCGGCAAGGCACGGACCCGACCCCGCCAAGCGCAGCTCGACCGTGAACGGCTCGCGGCCCCCGTCGGGCTCGTGGCCGCGCTCGTGGGTCAGAGCTGCGCACCCCCGGGTCGCCCGAGCGGTCGGTTCCGGTCACGACGCGCGGGCGACCGACTCGACCTCGAGCGGGATCCCGTCGGACCAGGGCGCGGTGACCCACGTGAGGAGGGGCGGCCGCGTGACGGCGCCGAGGCGGACGCGCGCGGTGCGGCCGTCGGGCGCCGAGGCCTCGAGGACCCGCACGCCGTCCCACCGCGCCGCGCGGTCCGGGTGGTCCGCCAGGTACTGCTCGACCGCGGCCCGCACGGACGCGTCCGTGAGCGGCACCCCGGCGGGCCCGCGCCCGGCGCCCGGCTCGAAGTACCGCTCGCTGACCTGGTCCGCCGCGGCGAGCGCGGCCAGGTCGGCGGTCGCGAGCAGCCGCTTGCGGTCGAGGTGCACACCCGTCGCGGCACCGACGACCAGGACGAGCGCGAGCGCCAGCACCGCGAAGCCCAGGGACAGCAGCATCACCTGCCCGTCGTCCGAGCCACCCGTCGCACGTGCCCGAGCGACCCGGGCGAACGCGCTCACCGCGCGACCCGGTAGGCGTCGACCGGTGCGACGCGCTCGGCGCTCACGGGGACCTCGAGCGGCAGGACGTCCCCGACGAAGGCAGGGACGAACGGCAGCGGCACGCGCACCTCCACAGTCGCGGCGACCTCGGCACCGGGCGTGAGGCACGGGTCCGCCGAGCACGTGAGCGCGAGCGCGCCGGCGGCGTCGTCGTCGAACCCCTGGTCGCGGAGCGCGACGCCGACGGCCGTGGTGGCGCGCTCGGCGCCCTGCGCCGCGTCGTCGGCCGCCACGTACACGCGGGCCGCCTCGCGCGCGGCACCCTCGACGGCGAACGTCGCGGCTTGCACGCGCCCGAGCACGAGCACGAGGTAGACGCTCGGGACCAGGAGGACGAGCGTGACGCCGAGGAACTCGACGAGGGCGCTGCCGCCGTCGCCACGGGTGCGCAGCCGTCGCGCGGCCCACCGCCGCATCCGGCCGACCCACCGGCGCGACGCCGCGCTCACGCGTCCTCCACGGGGGCGTGGCCGCGCAGCTCCATGACGCCGCCCGGGCCGAGCAGCCCGACCACGGGCAGCGGCACGCGCACCGTGACGCGCACCAGGCGCAGGCCGTCGACGACGACCTCGTCGGCGGTCACGTCCTGCGCGTACGACGGCGCGAGCGACGAGCGCAGCAGGTCGCCCGCGCGAGCGGCGCCGTCGGCGGGCGTGCGCCCGACGTGGGCGGCGTACCGGGCACCCTCGGCCGCGGCGTCGACGCACGTGTTGCGCACGTGCTGCACCAGCGCGAGCTGCACGACCGCGACGAACAGCACGACCACGAGACCGCCGACGAGCGTGAAGTCGACCACGGCGGCCCCGACGTCGTCGCGCCGGGCGACGCTCAGCCGCCGGAGCGCGGCGAGACGCCGTTCACGGCCTCGACGAACAGACCGCGCAGCGCGTCCTCGGCGACGAACCACAGCACCGCGACGAGACCCGCGGTCATGAGCGTCACCAGGACCCAGCCGGGGACGTCGCCCCGGTCGCCGTGCTCGCCCGCCGACACGCGCGCACGCTGCACGAGGGCACCGCACGTCCGCTGCCAGAACCTCATCCTCGACCTCCGTCGTCGTCGGGAGCACGCCGGACGGCGCCTCCTCGTGCACTGCAGTCACGGTCACAGGCCCACCCGCAGCACCACCGCACCGGGGAAGACGGCGAACACGACGGTGACCGGGAGGATCAGGAACACCACCGGGACCATCATGAGCACCTCCTTGCGCCCACCCGTCTGCATGAGCGCGCGGCGCCCCTCCTCGCGCACGTCCTGCGCCTGGGCGCGCAGCACGTCGGCGAGCGGTGAGCCGCGCTCGACCGCGACCGCGACGCCTTCTGCGAACCGCGCGAGTGCGGGCAGTCCCGTGCGGTCGGCCAGTCGCTGCAGCGCGGTCGTGAGCGGTGCGCCGGCGCGCGCGTCCGCCAGCGCCTGCGCGAGCTCGTCGGCGAGCTCGCCTCGTGTCTGCCGCACGACGCGCTCGAGGGCGCCCGTCGCCCCCTCGCCCGCGGCGACGGCCAGGGCGAGGAGCTCGGTGACCGTCGGCATCTGCGCGAGCAGGCGCGCCTCGCGCCGGGCCACCTGCCGGCCGAGCCACCAGTCGGGGGCCAGCGCGCCGACCAACGCGACGACGGCGACGAGACCCACCAGCGGCACCACCGCGCCACCGCGCGTGGCCGCCAGCAGGATCGCGAGGAGCAGTCCCGCCGCGGCACCGAGCGAACCGCCCACGACCTGCTGCGCCCGGAGCTGCTCGACCGTGTCGGAGCGGCCCGCGCGGGCGAGCCGGCGACGCAGCTCGCCCGACGACGACCCCAGCCGTGCCACCACCCGGACGCCGTCGGCGAGCACGGGGGCCGCGATCCGCTCGACCACGGCCCAGGGACCCCGCGCGGGCTCCGCTCGCAGCAGCGACGACGTCCCCCGCGTCCGCAGGTACGGCCCGACCCGCTGGTCGAGCGTGATGCGGCGCGCGCGCAGCCGCGCGACGACGAGGAGGGCGCCGCACCCGCCGAGCAGGCCGAGGAGCCCGCCGACCACCGCCGGGCTCACCGCAGCACCCGCGGGTCCTCGGGCAGGCGCGCGACCCGCAGCATGAGGCGGTACGCCACGACCGTGACGACCGCGCCGACCAGCAGCACCACGGCCCCCGCGGGCGAGTCGTACGCCCGGATCGCCTCGGGTCTCGACGCGAGCATGCCCAGGACGACCCACGGCGCGGCGACCGCGAGCCGCGCCGCGTACACCGTCCAGCCCTGCCGGGCCTCGAGCTCGCCCCGCGTGCGCAGGTCGTCGCGCAGGAACGACGACAGGGTCCGCAGCAGCCGGCCCAGGTCGGTGCCGCCGACGTCACGCGTCAGGCGAAGCGCCTCGACGATGCGGTCGGCGACCGGGTCGGCCAGGCGGTCCTTCAGGGAGTCCAGGCCGTCGGCGAACCGCCCCGTCGCGCGGTAGTCCTCGGCGAACGCCCGGAACGGGGCGCGCAGCTCGGCCGGCCCGCGGTCGCCCAGCTGGGCCACCGCTTCCGGCAGCGCGAGGCCCGCGCGCACGCCCGACGCGAGGTGGTCGACGACGTCGGGCCACAGCTCGCGCGCCCGTGCGAGCCGACGGCGGGCACGACCGCGCACGAGCGCCCACGGCGCACCGGCGGCGAACGCCGCGACGCACCCGGTGACGGCGGGGACCGGCACCACGAGGAACGACGCCGCCGCCACGACCAGCCCGACGGCGGCGCTCGCCGCCACCAGCCCGCCCGGCGAGACGCCCGTGACCTCGGCCTGCGTGAGCGCGTCCTGCACGCGCGCCGCCCAGCCGTCGGAGCGGCGCGCCCGACCGTCCGCGAGCGGCCACCACGACCACCACACGCACGCGAGCCCGACACCCAGCAGCAGGCCCACCACGACGCCCACGCTCACGCCCTCCGCAGCAGGGACGCGACGTCGACGCCTGCGCGCGCGAACCGCTCGACGTGCGGGGGGAACCCGTCGCCACGCACCAGGGCGCCGTCGCGCGTCGTGAAGAGGTCAGCCGTCTCGACGACGCCGGCCTCGACCCGCCCCGGGACCGCGACGACCTCACGCGTGCGTCGCCGACCACGGGCGTCGAGCTCGAGGTGGACGACGAGGTCCACCGACGACGCCACCGTGGGCACGACGAACCGGTCGGAGATGTTCTCCCCTGCGAGGAGCGGCAGCGTGCACAGCTTCGTCAAGGCCTCGCGCGCCGAGCTCGCATGGATCGTGCACATCGCCGGCACGCCGCTGTTCAGGGCGATGAGCAGGTCGAGCGCCTCGGCCTCGCGCACCTCGCCGACGAGCAGCCGGTCGGGGCGCATGCGCAGCGCCTCCTTGACGAGGCGGCGCAGGGTGATCTCGCCCGTGCCCTCGAGGTTCGGCTGCCGCGTCTGCATCGCGACCCAGTCGCGCACCGCGGGGCGCAGCTCGAAGACCTCCTCGCAGCTGATCACGCGCTCGCGCGGCGGCACGGCGCCCGCGAGCGCGTTGAGCATCGTCGTCTTGCCGGCCTGCGTGGCGCCCGAGACGAGCACGTTGAGCCCGACCCGCACGGCCGCGTGCAGGAACGCCGCGGCCTGCGGCGTCAGGGAGCCGAGCCCGACCATGTCGTCGAGGCTCGTCGCGCGCACCACGTACTTGCGGATGTTGACCGACCAGTGGCGCCGCGTGACGTCGGGGATGACGGCGTGCAGCCGCTCGCCGCCGGGCAGCGACGCGTCGACGAACGGGCTCGACAGGTCCAGGCGCCGGCCCGAGACCTTGAGCATCTGCTCGACCAGGTCGCGCACCTGCGCGTCGGTGAGGATCGTCGTGGTGAGCTCGGGCTCGCCGCGCCGCGCCACGAACACCTGCGACGGCGAGTTGATCCAGACCTCTTCGACCTCGGGGTCGTCGAGGTAGCGCTGCAGCGGCCCGAGGCCGGCGACGGCGTCGACGACGGCCTTGTGCGCGGCGGCGGCGTCGCCGAGCGCGGGGACCGCGCCGAGCAGCGAGCGCTCGTCGTAGTCCGCCATGGCGGCCTGCACGAGCGCGACGACGCCCGCGCGGTCGCGCACGGGGTCGACGCCGCGGCGTCGGATGAGCTCGCGCACCTCGCTCTCGAGGATCGCCACCCCGTCCATGCCGTCGCCCCCTGCCCTGCCACCTGCACCGACGCACGCCGGTGTCTGGTTCGTCCGATTCGGGCGTCACGGTAGGGCATCCCGGCGCGTGGCGGGCGGAGTCGTCCACAGGCACGGCCCGTCGGGTGACCCCGATCACCTGTCCGGGTGATGCGCCGCGGCTCGACCGCGGGGCGGCACCGACGGGACCGCGCGGCGCGCCACCGCCCGACGCGTGCCGCCGGTCCCGTGGCCGGACGCGCGTCCGCCGCTAGGTTGTGAGCGTGAACACTCCTCCTCCCACGGGTGACCAGCACGTGCTGCGGCACGGTGACCAGGTCGCCGTCGTCACGTCCGTCGCGGCGAGCGTCCGCGAGTACCGGGTCGGCGAGCGCGACGTGCTCCTGCCGTTCGACGTCGGCGCGATCGCACCGGCGTTCTCGGGCGCGGTGCTCGCGCCGTGGCCCAACCGGCTGCGCGACGCGACGTACCGCTTCCGCGACGTGACGTACCAGGTCCCGCTCACCGAGCACGAGCGCCTCACGGCGCTGCACGGCCTCGTCGCGTACGCGCGGTTCGACGTCGTCGAGACCGCCGACGACGCGGTGACGCTGCGCCACGACCTCGTCCCCACGCCCGGCTACCCGTGGCCGCTGCGCCTGGACGTGACGTACCGCCTGGCCGACGACGGGCTGACCGTCACGGTCGCGACGACGCACCTCGGTGAGGGCGTCGCGCCCTACGGGGTCGGCTTCCACCCGTGGCTGTCCCCCGGCCCGGGCGGCGTCGACGCGAGCACGCTGCGCCTCGACGCGGCACGCCGCGTCACGGTCGACGACCGGCTGCTGCCGATCGGCACGCAGGCGGTCGCCGGCGACTACGACCTGCGCGAGGGCAAGCCGCTCGCGGGCGTCGCGCTCGACGACGCGTGGCTCGACGTCACGCCCGACGCCGAGGGCCGCACGTGGGCCACGCTCACCGGCTCCGACGGCCGCACGGTCGCCGTGTGGGCCGACGCGAGCCTGCCCGCGTGGCAGGTGTGCACGGGCGACGGCATCCCCGGCATCGAGCGGCGCGGCGTCGCGGTCGAGCCCATGACGTGCGTGGCCGACGCGTTCCGCACGGGCGACCTGCTGGTCGAGCTCGAGCCGGGCGCGACGCACGAGGTGCGTTGGGGTCTCCGGCTGCGCTGAGCACGACGCGCGTCAGCGCGCACGAGCACGGGCGGGTCCGCTGCGGCGGGCCCGCCCGTGGCGTCCACGGCGCCGTGCACGGCGCGACCGACGCCCGTCCGCGTCGCGAGGACGGGCCCGCCGCGACACCGGCTCCGTCAGGAGGGCGACGGTGTCAGGTGCAGAGCGGCGCACGCCTCGCCGGCGACGCCCGCAGGTGATGCCGGGACGACGTCAGCCGTAGTACTCGCCGTCGGACTTGACGCCCTTGGTGTACTCCCAGTGCCACGGCTCGAACGGGCCCGAGCCGCCCTTGCGCGCCCAGGACGGGTTCTCCCAGCCGAACGTGCCGGCCATCTCGTTCATCCAGGCCATCTTGACCGACGAGTTCTGCAGCCCGCACAGGTCCACGGCGAGCCCCCAGCCGTGGTTGCTCTTGCCGGGCGTCGCCGCGAGGCCGCCCTTCTCGGCCTTGACGGCCTTCTGCTGCGCGAGGGTGCGGTAGCCCGAGCTCAGGCACAGGTCCGTGCCGAACTTCGCGATGTGCACCGCGTTGAGCTCCGCGAGCGCGACCGCCGCGTCGGCGCGCATCTGCGTGCGGCCGTCCCACAGCGTGCACAGGTCCTTGGTGGCGAGCAGGCCGTTCTCGCCCGCGGGGCGGACGGAGCCGTCGCAGCCGGGGAGCGCCGAGCGCTCCTCGCCACGCGAGGCGACGAGCTCGCGCACGCGGGCCGTGCCGTCGGCCGACACCAGGGCGGTGGGCGGCAGGTCGGACAGCGGCATCGCCGTGAGCGCCGACACGGTGGAGGGCCCGTCGATCCCGGTCGCCGCGCTCGTGGCCGCGCCGACCACGACCTGACCGTCGGCCATGCCCTGCGAGACCGGTACCACGACGGTGACGGCGACCAGCGCGGTCAGCACGCCACCGCGCCCCAGGACGGTCGCGGAGCGACGGCGCGGCGTAGCCGTGGTGGCCTCGACGGGGAGCGCATCCACGGGGGTCCGGGTCGCGGGGACGCCGCGGGAACGGCGCACGCGTGCGGCAGGTTCCGCTCGGTGGGATCCCACGACACCTCCGTTCCGACGTCCCCGGTTGCCATCGGTCCCCCGATGCGGTCACGGAACCATAACGGCACGCGGCCGTCGGCTCCAAGACCCGATCAGGTCACACGCCCGACGTGATCCGGACACTCTTCGCGACACACCGTCCGACACGCCGCGCCTTCACCGATCTCTCACGGCCCATGCCACAACGACGCGGCGCCCGGGGCATGGGCCGGACGTCCCGCCCGGTCCGTCCCGACCCCCGCACCCGGCCCACGAGCCGGCCTCCACGGGCCACGACGCGTGCGCGCGTCAGTGCAGTTGGCCGCGCTGCATCGCGTCGCGGACCTCGCCCACGAGCTCCTCGAGGATGTCCTCGAGGAAGACGACGCCGGCCGTGCGCCCGCCGTCGTCGACGCGCGCGAGGTGCGACCCCGAGCGCTGCATGGCCGCGAGCGCCGTCTCGACCTCGTCGTCCGGCGCCACGACCGCGAGCGTCCGCACGCGCCACGCCGGCACGGGCGCCGTGCGGGTCTGCCCGTCGGCGTACAGCACGTCCTTGATGTGCAGGTAGCCGGTGGGCAGCCCCGCGTCGTCGACCACCGGGAACCGGCTGAAGCCCGTGCGCGCCACCAGGTGCTCGATGTCGTCCGGCGTGCCGGACGCGTCGACGGTCACGAGCTCGCCGAGCGGCACCATGACCTGCGCGGCCGTGCGGTCCGAGAACTCGATCGCCCCCGAGAGCAGGCCCTGCTCGTCGGCCAGCAGGCCCTCGGCCTGCGAGCGCTCGACGATCGACTGCACCTCCTGCGCGGTGAACGCCGACGCGACCTCGTCGCGGGGCTCCACGCGGAACAGCCGCAGCACGTGGTTGGCCAGCCAGTTGAGCGCGACGATCACGGGACGCATGACCCGCGCGACCCACACGAGCGGCGGGCCGAACAGCAGCACCGCCCGGTCCGGGCCGGACACCGCGAGGTTCTTCGGCACCATCTCGCCGAGCACCACGTGCAGGTAGACCACGACGAGCAGCGCGAGGACGAACGCGATCGGGTGCGTGAACGACCCGGGCACGCCGAGCGCGTGCAGCGGCCCCTCGATCGCGTGCGCGATCGCCGGCTCGGCCACCAGGCCCAGGCTGGTCGAGCAGATGGTGATGCCGAGCTGCGCCGCGGCGAGCATGAGCGAGACGTGCTCCATCGCCCACAGCACGGTCGCCGCGCGGCGGTCCCCGCTCTCGGCGAGCGGCTCCATCGACGAGCGCCGCGCCGACATGAGCGCGAACTCGGCACCGACGAAGAAGGCGTTCGCCGCCAGCAGGACGACGGCCAGGGTGAGCGCGAGCGTGCTGTCCATCACGCCTCCCGGGTCGCGTCGTCGGTGAGGTCGCTGACGCGCACGCGCTCGACGCGGCGCCCGTCCATGCGCTCGACGACCAGCCGCACGTGCCCCTCGACGACCTCGTCGCCCTCGACCGGGATGCGACCGAGGCGCGCCATGAGCAGGCCGCCCACGGTCTCCCACGGGCCGTCGTCGGCCACGCGCAGCCCGGTGGCCTCGTGCAGCTCGTCGGGGCGCAGCACGCCGGGCAGCACCCAGGACCCGTCGGCCTGGCGGGCGAGGCTGCTGCGCGTGCGGTCGTGCTCGTCGGCGACCTCGCCGACGAGCTCCTCGACGACGTCCTCGAGGGTCACGGCGCCGGACGTGCCGCCGTACTCGTCGACCACGACCGCCATCTGCAGGCCCTGCCCGCGCAGGTCCACCAGCAGCGGCCCGAGGCCGACCGTCTCGGGGACGCGCGGCGCGTCGACCATGAGGGCCGCGGCCGGCACCTCGGCGCGCCGGTCGTGCGGCACGGCCATCGCCTTGCGCAGGTGCACGAACCCGACGACGTCGTCGACCGAGTCCCCGATCACGGGGAACCGCGAGTGCCCGGTCTGGCGGGACAGCGCCATGACGTCGGCCGCGGAGTCGTCGCGCCGCACGACGACGAGCCGCGTGCGGTCGGTCATGACGTCGACCGCCGTGAGCGTCGAGAAGTCGATCGAGTTGGTGAGCAGCGTCGCGGTCGCGGCGTCGAGCGTGCCCTGCTCGGCGGAGCGCCGGACGAGCGACGCGAGCTCGGCCGGCGACCGCGCGCCGGACAGCTCCTCGCGCGGCTCGACGCCGACGCGCCGCAGGATCGTGTTCGCGGTGCCGTTGGTGGCCGCGATGACCGGCCGCAGCGCGGACGTGAACCCCGCCTGCAGGGGCGCGACGAGCCGCGCCGTGCCCAGCGGCCGGGAGATCGCGAAGTTCTTGGGGACCAGCTCGCCGAACAGCATCGAGAAGCCGTTGACCAGGACGAGCCCGAGGACCGCCGCGATCGCGGTGACCGCGGCCCCCGCGGCACCGGCCGCCTCGAGCGGCACGCCCAGCAGCCGCACGACCGCCGGCTGCGTCGTGTACCCCAGCAGCACGGTCGTGATCGTGATGCCGACCTGCGCGCCGGACAGCTGCGTGGACAGGTGCCGCAGCGCCCGCAGGACGGAGCGGCCCCGTGCGTCGTCCTCGGGCGTCTGCCGCTCCACGAGCCCGGGGTCGAGCGTCACGAGCGAGAACTCGGCGGCGACGAACACCGCGGTCCCGGCCGTGAGCAGCACGCCGAGGCCCACGAGGAGCCAGTCGCTCAGCACGCGGCGACCACGCGCGCGGCGCCGGTGCGGGACGCGCCGGCGCGAGGCGGACCCGCCCGGAGGTGCCGCGCGGCGGCACGTCGGGAGCGGGTGCGGGGGGACGAGGAGGAGGTGCCGGCTCGCTCGCGTCGCACGGGGGCCCGACCCCCGTGACGGCCCGGGCGCGCGCTGGGCGCGACGGGGACGCGATGCCGGCAGCGACTCGAGCTGCTCATGGTGAGCGACATCCTACGGACAGACCGGACGACCGCGCGGCTCGCCGGGCCCGCGCACGGGTCGGTGTGCCACTCTGGCCCCATGGTCACCACCGTGTCGCGCCCGGGCACCACCACGGTGCTCGTCGTGGAGGACGAGCCCGCCATCGCGCAGGCGATCGTGCACCGCCTCGCCGCCGAGGGCTGGACGGTCGAGTCGGTCGGCGACGGCCACGCGGGCGTCGCCGCCGCGGCGCGGCTGCAGCCCGACGTCGTCGTGCTCGACGTGATGCTGCCCGGCATCGACGGTCTCGAGGTGTGCCGGCAGATCCAGGCGGAGCGGCCGGTCCCCGTCCTGATGCTGACGGCCCGTGACGACGAGACGGACATGCTCGTCGGCCTCGGGGTCGGCGCGGACGACTACATGACCAAGCCCTTCTCGATGCGCGAGCTCGTCGCCCGCACGAAGGTGCTGCTGCGCCGGACGGAGCGCGCGGCACGCGCCGCCGAGCTCGCGACCGTGCAGCAGCCCGACCCGCCGCTCGTCGTCGGCGACGTGACGATCGACAGCGCGCAGCGCCGCGTCCTGCGCGGCGCCACCGAGGTGCACCTCACCCCCACGGAGTTCGACCTGCTGCTGACGCTCGCGTCGTCGCCGCGGACCGTGCTGACCCGCGAGCGGCTGCTCGCGGACGTGTGGGACTGGGTCGACGCGAGCGGCACGCGCACGGTCGACTCCCACGTCAAGGCGCTGCGCCGCAAGCTCGGGCCCGACCTGATCCGCACGGTGCACGGCGTGGGCTACGCGTTCGAGCCGGCGGACGACGACGCGGGCGCGGCGGACGCCCCGTCGTGACCCCGCCCTCGCCCGCCGCCCGGCACGCCCGGGGCGACGACCGCTGGCACCTGCCGGACGTGCGCCCGCTCGACCCCCTGCGCAGCATCAAGATCAAGCTGGGCGTGCTGGTCGCGTCGACCGTCACGATCGCCGCGTTCGTCATCTGGTGGGGCTACGGCCGTGCGCTCGGCCCGAGCCGGACGCTGCCGCTCGCGATCGTGCTCTCGTTGATCCTCACGCAGCTGCTCGCGCGCGGCATGACGTCCCCGCTGCGGGAGATGACGATGGCGGCGCGCGCGATGGCCGGCGGCGACTACAGCAGGCGCGTGCGGTCCACGAGCCGTGACGAGGTGGGACAGCTCGCCGAGGCGTTCAACACCATGGCGGACGACCTGCAGCAGCTCGACACGTTCCGGCGCGAGCTCGTCGCGAACGTGTCGCACGAGCTGCGCACGCCCGTGACCGCGCTGCAGGCCCAGCTCGAGAACATGGTCGACGGCGTGAGCGAGCCCGACCCGGCGACGCTCGCGACCGCGCTGGCGCAGACCGAGCGGCTCTCGCGCCTCGTGTCGTCGCTGCTCGACCTGTCGCGGGTCGAGGCGGGGGCGATGGAGCTGCGCACGCGGGACGTCCCGCTCGCGGACCTGCTGGGCGAGGCCGCCGACGAGGCGTCGCTCGTGGGCGCGGCAAAGCGGCTGCGGTTCGGCGTGGACGTCGAACCGGCCGACCTGACCGTCCCGGCGGACCCGGAGCGGCTGCACCAGGTGGTGGCGAACCTGCTGCAGAACGCGGCCCGCCACTCGCCCGAGGACGACGAGGTGCAGGTCGTCGCCCGCCGCGTCGGCGAGGACGTGCAGATCGACGTCGTCGACCACGGCCCGGGCATCGCGCGCGAGCAGCGCGCGCACGTGTTCGAGCGGTTCGTGCGGGGCAACACGCCCGCGCTCACGGGCCAGGGGTCCACCGGCGGGACGGGTCTGGGGCTCGCGATCGTGCGGTGGGCCGTCGAGCTGCACGGCGGCTCGGTCGAGGTCGCCGACTCGGCGTCGGGGTGCACCATGCGGGTCCGCCTGCCCGCGACGCCCGCGACCCGCGCTTGAGCGGGTCAGCACGCCCGCTTGCCCCGCGATTTCCCCGGCGTTGACGCACGCGCGACGTCGGGGTGAAGACGCTGCGCAGATCCCCGCCACGCACGGTCCGCAAGGGGCCTGGGACCCAGGCGACCACGTAGTGTTGTCGTCAACAGAACTGGCGACGGCGCGGTCCGGTACCGCGCACCGGAAGTGGGCGATCCCAGCGTGACGCAGAACGCGCAGTCCGACTCCCCCCGTGCCGACTTCGGCGCGAACGAGTGGCTCGTCGACGAGCTGTACGAGCAGTACCGGAAGGACCGCAACGCGGTGGATCCGGCCTGGTGGGACTTCTTCGAGGGCTACAAGCCCGAGACGTCGGCCACCGGCTCGAACGGCGACGCGACCACCGTCCCGACGACGGGCGGGACGACCGACGCGGCGACGACGCCGCCGGGTCAGGAGGCCTCGACCCCGCCGGGCGCACCCGCCCCCGCGAACGGGTCGGCCGACGGGTCCGCGAGCGTCGCCCCGGCCGCACCCGCCGCCGCCCCGACGGCACCGGCG
>JAEYNO010000047.1 GCA_023412515.1 Actinomycetes bacterium | reverse complement strand
GCCGCGCACGACCGCCGCCCCGGCCCCCGCGGGGGCCTGACGCACGAGGTCCACGGGCCCGTCCCCTCGCCGGGGGCGGGCCCGTCGTCGTGCGCGGCGGGCGGGCGGCGTCAGTGCGTGCGGCGTGCGATGAGCCCGCGCACAGACCCGAGGTGCTCGGCCATCGCACGCCGCGCGGCCTCGGCGTCGTGCCGCGCGATCGCGTCGTAGACGGCACGGTGCCCGTCGAGGGACGTGCGACGCCCCTCCTTGCTGGTGTGCGAGTGCCGGCGCACGCCCATGGTCCAGTCGGTCATGAGCGTGTGCAGCGTGCTGACCAGCGGGTTCCCGGCCGCGCGCGCGACGAGCAGGTGGAACTCGATGTCGCACTCGAGCGACCCCTCGGCGCGGGTCTCGCCCGCCGTGCGGTCGAGCACCTCGCGGAGCTGGAGCAGGTTGGCCGCGGTCGCGCGCTGGGCCGCGAGTCCGGCGACCGCGGGCTCGACGATCTCGCGGAGCTCGGCCGCGTCGCGCTCCTCGCGCGACGGCGCGTCCGGCGCCGACAGGTCGAGCAGCTCGCGCTCGGCGCCGGTACGCTCGACGACGACCGTGCCGCGCCCGGGCCGACGCTCGATCAGGTGCTTGTTCTCGAGCTCGTGCATGGCCTCGCGCAGCGTCGCGCGGGACACCTGGAGGGTGGCGGCGAGGTCGCGCTCGGCGGGCAGCCGGTCGCCCGGCGTGAGGCTGCCGGTCGCGATGAGGCGCTCGAGGTGGGCGGCGAGCACGACCGAGATGTTCTCGGTCCTGCGGGACAGGGGCGGGATCTCGACCGGGCTCACCTGGGTGCTCCTTCGCCACGGCGTCGGCGGACGGCCGGACGCTACCACGGTCGCGGCCTGTTGGTCTGACCATCCGACCGCCTGTTTCGGCGCTGTGAACTTGCCGTAACAGTCTCTCGACGTCGAGCGACCAGGCCTGGACGGGCGTCTAGCGTCAGCCGCACTTGGTCAGACCATCTGGCCGAGAGCCTCCCCCGGCGCCCGGCTCGCAGTCCCCCGGCGAGCCCCGCCGCACGACCGAGAGGACCCCCATGACCCCGTCCCGCCGCGCTGCCGCACCCGCCGCAGCCGCCACCCTCCTCCTCGCCCTCGCCGCGTGCACCAGCGCGAGCGACGCCGCCGAGGCGCCCGCCTCGCAGTGGTCCGACCTCGCCGACTCCGCCGCGTGCGCCGACCTCCGCGAGGCCCACCCCGACCTCGTGGGCACCACCCAGACCAACGCGATCAACCCGCACACCCCCGGCTACGAGGTCATCGACCCCGAGAACCCCGACCGGTTCATGGGCTTCGACATCGACCTCGGCGAGGCCATCGGCGCGTGCCTCGGGTTCGAGGTCGACTACGTCGCCGTCGGGTTCTCCGAGCTCATCCCCACCGTCGCGTCCGGCCAGGCCGACTGGATCGTCTCCAACCTGTACGCCACGCAGGAGCGCGCCGCGGGCGGCGTCGACTTCATCTCCTACTCCAAGGTCTTCGACGGCGTCCTGGTGGCCAAGGGCAACCCCGAGGGCATCACCGGCATCGACACGTCCCTGTGCGGCCTGACCGTCGCGCTCAACAAGGGCTACGTCGAGGTCCCGCTCGTCGAGGCCGTCGCCCCCGACTGCACCGCCGCGGGCCTCGCCGCGCCCGAGGTCGCGCTCTTCGACTCGAGCGCCGACTGCGTGCAGGCCATCCTCGCGGGCCGCGCCGACGCCTACATGAACGACATCAACACCGTGAACCGGTTCATCGCCGAGCACCCCGACGACCTCGACTCCGCCGAGACCGTCATGCTCGACTACGAGATCGGCATCGGCGTGCTGCAGGGCGAGCACGAGTTCCGCGACGCCGTGCAGGCCGCGCTCACGGTCGTGCAGGACACGGGCCTGCAGACCGAGCTCGCCGAGAAGTGGGAGCTCGACGCCAACGCCGTCGCCGAGCCGACCGTCCTGTCGGTCGGCTGACGGCGGGGGCCCACGACATGACGGACTTCCTGCACTACCTCACGCTGCCCTACCTGCTGCAGGGCATGGGGTTCACGCTCCGCCTGCTGGCCATGGGGTTCGTCGGCGGGCTCGCGCTCGGCCTGGTGCTCGCGTCGATGCTGCTGTCGCGGCACCGCGCGGTCGCCGCCGTCGCCCGCGCCTACACGACGCTCTACCGCGGCACGCCGCTGATCCTGCAGCTCGTGTTCGTGTTCACCGTGCTCCCGCACGCGGGGGTCACGCTCACCCCCGTGGTCGCGGGCGGTGTCGCGCTCGCGATGAACGAGGCGACGTTCTTCGCCGAGATCATCCGGTCGGCGGTGCGCGAGGTGCCCGCCGGCCAGCGGGCGGCGGGCCGGGCGCTCGGGCTCGGACCCGCCGGGCTGCTCCGTCACGTCGTGGGCCCCCAGGCCTTCCGCTCGATGGTCCCCGCGCTCGGCAACGAGGCGGTCGCGACCATGAAGAACTCGGCGCTCGCGTCGATCATCGCGGTCCCCGAGCTCACGCTGCGCACGCAGCAGCTCGCGTCGGCGACGTTCGACTACTTCGAGATCTACTTCGCCACCGCGGTCATGTACCTGCTGCTCACGGCCGCCATCACGGGCCTGCAGCTGCTCGTCGAGGCGCTCGTCGACCCCGACGGCGTGCGCCGCCGCGGCTGGCTCGCGCTGTGGCGCCGGCGGCCCGCGGCGGCCACCCCCTCCGCCCCGTCCCTGGCGCACGCACCGGCCGCACCGGCGGACGCCCCCGTCCCCGACGACCGGCGCACGCACGCCGACCCGCCGCCGCGCTCGTTCGGCGAGGCGATGGTCGAGGCACGTGGCCTGCGCCGCTCCTACGGCGACACCGAGGTGCTCGCGGGCATCGACCTCATGGTCCGCGAGGGCGAGGTCGTCGCGCTCCTCGGCCCGTCGGGCTCCGGCAAGAGCACGCTGCTGCGCACGCTCAACCACCTCGACGGGCTCGACGGCGGCTCGGTGCTCGTCAACGGCACCGCCATCGGCTACGACTGGCAGGGCCGCGAGCTGCCCGAGCGGCGCACCGCCCGGCAGCGCGTCACCGCGGGCGTCGGCATGGTGTTCCAGAGCTTCGACCTCTTCGAGCACCTCACGGTCCGCGAGAACGTCGCGGCACCGCTGCGGTGGGTCCACGGCCTGGGCCGCGACGAGGCGTCGGCCCGCGCCGACGAGCTCCTCGCGCAGGTGGGCATGAGCCACCGCGCCGACGCCCTCCCCCGCCACCTGTCGGGCGGGCAGCAGCAGCGCGTCGGGATCGCGCGGGCCCTCGCGCCCCGCCCCCGCGTGCTCCTGCTCGACGAGCCGACCAGCGCGCTCGACCCCGAGAAGGTCGCCGAGGTGCTGCAGGTCATCCGCGACCTGGCCCGCACGTCGGGGCTGACGATGGTCATCGCCACGCACCAGCTGCGGTTCGCGCGCGAGGTCGCCGACCGGGTCGTCTTCATGGCCGGCGGCGTGGTCGTCGAGGAGGGCCCCGCGGACGACGTCCTGCTGCGCCCGCAGCACGCGCTGACGCGCTCCTTCGTGGGCGCCATGGACTCGGCGGAGGTGTGAGCGTGCACCAGGCCCCCACCCCCGCCCCGCGCGAGCGCGAGGCGCTCGTCCTCACCGGTCATCCCGGCGTCCCGACGCAGGTCGGCCCGTTCGCGCACGCCGTGCGCTGGGGCGACACGCTGTGGGTCACCGGGCAGATGCCCACCGACCCGCGCACGGGCGACGTCGTCGGCGACGACGTCGTGACCCAGACCCGGCAGGTCATGCGCAACCTCGAGGCCGTGCTGCACGCCGCGGGCGCGCGGCTCGCGGACACCCTCATGGTCCGGGCGTACCTCACGGACTTCGACGAGTACGCCGCCTTCAACGCCGAGTACGCCACGTGGTTCCCCACCGGGCTGCCGGCCCGCACGTGCGTCGGCGTCACCGGGCTCGCCGTCGGCGCCCGCGTCGAGGTCGACCTCGTCGTGGGCCTGCGGCCGTCCCGCAGCACCACCGAGTCCACCGAGCAGGACCCGTCCGCACCCGAGGGAGCCGCACGATGACCGCCACCACGACCGCCCCCGCCACGCCCCTCGTCCTGCAGCCCGGCGAGGGCCCCGTGCTCGGCGAGCACTACCTGCCCAGCCGCGCGCACGAGGTGCGGTGGGGCTGGCTGCCCGACCGCACGAGCACGCCCGTGCTCGCGGTGCCCGACGGTGCGACCGTCACGATCGACACCCTCAGCCACGAGGGTCTGCTGGCCGACCAGGGCCGCGACCCGCGGCGGTACCTCGCGCAGTTCGGGGTCGCCGACGTGCTCGCCGACGCGGTCGACGTGGCCGCGTCGCCGCTGGTCAACGGGCGCGACGACGGCCCCCACGTCGTCACCGGGCCGATCGAGGTGACCGGTGCCCGCGCGGGCGACGTGCTGCGCGTCGACGTCCTCGACCTCGCGCGGCGCGTGCCGTACGGGTTCGTGTCCAACCGCCACGGGTACGGCGCGCTGGCCGGCGAGTACCCCGAGGACCTCGACTCGACGCCCACGCGGCACGTCGACGCGATGGTCGGCGACGGCACCGTGAGCCACTTCGCGTGGGTCGGCGAGCACGAGGGGCGCGACGTCGGGTACATGGACGCCGGCGGCGGGCGCACCGTGCGGTTCGGGCTCGCGCCGTTCCTCGGGCTCATGGGCGTCGCGCCCGACACCGACGAGCCCGTGCCGTCGGTGCCGCCCGGCCCGCACGGCGGCAACATCGACGTCAAGCACACGACGGTCGGCTCGACGCTGTACCTGCCGGTCGCGGTCGACGGCGCGCTGTTCTCGGCGGGCGACCCGCACTTCGCGCAGGGCAACGGCGAGGTCGCGCTCACGGCGCTCGAGGCGTCGCTGCGCGCGACGCTGCGGCTGAGCGTGCTGCGGCCCGCCGACCGCACGGCCGTGCTCGGCGCGGCCGCCGGACCGGTCGTCGAGACCCCGACGCACTGGGTGCCGACGGGTCTGCACCCCGACCTCGACGAGGCGATGCGCGCGGCCGTGCGCAACGCGGTCGCGTTCCTGCACGGCCGGTTCGGCGTGCCGCGCGCGGTCGCGCTGGCCTACCTGTCGGCCGCGGGCGACTTCGAGGTCAGCCAGGTGGTCGACGCCGTCAAGGGCGTGCACTGCATGATCGCGAAGGCCGACTGGACCGCCTGGACGTGACGCCGGTCCTCCCCGACGCGCGCCGGGTCGGCGCCGGGGGCGCAGCAGGCGGGGCGGGTGCGCGCGGTCAGCGCGGGCCCGCCC
>JAEYNO010000274.1 GCA_023412515.1 Actinomycetes bacterium | reverse complement strand
TCGCCCACCCGGCCCGCGCCGTCGCCGCCGGCCGGCGTCCAGGTCGCGGGCGTCGTGCCCTGGGCGACGCCGCCCGCCGACTTCTACCGCATCGACACCGCGCTCGTGGTGCCGCAGGTCGACCCGGCCACGTGGCGCCTGCGCGTGCACGGCCTCGTCGAGCAGGAGGTCGAGCTCACGTGGGACGAGCTGCTCGCGTCCGACCTGGTCGAGGCGTGGGTGACGCTCGCGTGCGTCTCCAACCCGGTCGGCGGCGGGCTCGTGGGCAACCAGCGCTGGCTCGGCCTGCCCGTGCGCGACGTCCTCGCACGGGCGGTGCCCACGGCCGACGCCGACATGGTGCTGTCGCGCAGCGCCGACGGGTTCACCGCGTCCACCCCGCTCGAGGCGCTCACGGACGACCGGGACGCGCTGCTCGCGGTCGGGATGGACGGCGCTCCCCTGCCGCCCGAGCACGGGTTCCCGGTGCGGATGGTCGTGCCGGGGCTGTACGGCTACGTGTCCGCGACCAAGTGGGTCACCGAGCTCGAGGTCACGCGGTTCGACCGGGTCAGCGCGTACTGGACGCAGCGCGGCTGGTCCGAGCGCGGCCCCGTGAAGACGCAGTCGCGCATCGAGGTGCCCCGCACGGGCGCCACGGTCGCGGCGGGCGACGTCGTCGTGGCCGGCACGGCGTGGGCGCAGCACCGCGGCGTCGAGCGCGTGCAGGTGCGCGTCGACGACGGCGCGTGGCGGGACGCCGACCTCGCCGCCGACGGCGGCGTGGACTCGTGGCGGCAGTGGCGGTGGACGTGGCCCGACGCGACGCCCGGCGACCACGTGCTCGCGGTCCGCGCGTGGGACCCCGACGGCCCGCAAACGGGCGTCCCGGCGGACGTCGTGCCGGACGGCGCGGCGGGCTACGACACGCTCGACGTGACGGTGACCTGAGCAGGGCGACGCACCGGAGCGGACCGTGGCGCGCCCGGCCGGGAGTGCCGGGCGTCAGCCCTGCACGCCGCGCGACACCTGCACGACCTGCACCTGCGCGTCGCCCGGGTCCCGCTGCAGGCACGCCAGCACGCGGTCGAGGTCAGGGCGCGCCGCGTCGGCGTACAGCACCACCGCGAGCGGCCCGGCGTCCTGCCCGTCCGGCACCGACACCCGCTCGACCGCCGGGTCGCTCGTGCACGCGGCGACCGTCGGGTGCTCGGGGCCGACCAGCACCGCCCAGGGTCCCGCCGCGGGCACGTCGACGCGCCCGGCGCCCGTGCCCGCGACGAGGCCGACGGCGAGCGAGCCGACCAGGCCGAGCACGACGAGGGCGGCGACGACGACACGGGTCCTGCGGCCGCGCACGGCACCTCCAGCGGGTCGGGGCGTGCGCACCGGCCGGCGGGCACCACCCGGGGAACGCGCGGCCCCGTCCACGGGTTCCCCACCACGAGGCGCTCGGCTCGCGCCCGCGCGTCAGTCGGTGACGGCGAACCGCCCCAGGGCGCCGCGCTCGGCGTCGCCCATGGCGTGCGTGACGAACGGGTACGTGCCCGCCTCCGGGAAGGTCAGCTCGACGAACCCGCCCTCGGCGGGCGCGAGCGCGAGCACCTGCGAGCCGCCCGTGCCGGTCGACCCGCCGTCGCGCAGGGTCCAGTCGCCCTCGCGGTAGACGGTGTCGAACTGCCCGCCGACGACGTGGAACGACGACGGCCGGTTGGGCCCGGCGTCGAGCACCCACACGCGCACGCGCTCGCCCGCGCGGACCGCGAGAGGTCGGTCGCGGTACTGGTTGGCGTAGCCGTTGAACGTCAGCAGCGTGGGCCGCTGCGCGGTGAGCGCGGCCTCGTCGGCGGTGCCGCCCTGGTCGCCCAGGTACAGCTCGGACTGCACGAGCACGTACTCGTGGTCGACCTCGGGCAGGCCGGGCGGGTCGATGACGACCGCCCCGACCATGCCGTTGGCGATGTGCAGGCTCATCGGCATGGTCGAGCAGTGGTACATCCAGATGCCGCTGCGCGTCGCACGGAACGTGTACGTGAGCGTCTCGCCGGGCTCGATGGTCCGCATGACGTCGTCGGGTGCGAGCGCGCCGGCGTGGAAGTCGATCGAGTGCCCGAGGCTGCCGTCGTTGACGAGCGTGACGACGAACGTGTCGCCGACGTGCCCGTGCAGCACGGGTCCGGGTGCGGTGCCGCCGAACGTCCAGGCGGTGCGCGTGACGCCGGGGGCGACCTCCTGGACGGTCTCGGTGACCTCGAGCGTGACGTGGTGGGTCGTGCCGTCGCCGACCGGCGGCAGCGTCGCGTCGCGCGCCACGAACGTGTCGTCGGGTGCGGCCACGAGGTCGAGCAGGTCGGCCGCGCGCGTCCCCTCGCCCGCGCCGCCGTGGTGCGTGCTCGCCGTGCCGGCCATGTCGTGACCGGCGGCACCGTCCTGCGCCACCGGGGTCGGTGCGGTCCCGCCCACCACGACGACGTCCAGCGTCATGCCCATGAGCCGGTGACCGGCCACCGAGCACCACCCCGCGAGGTCCTGCTGCACGACGCCGAGGTCGACGGATGCCGTGCCACCGGGTGCGAGGCGCCCCGACGTCGCGCCGCCGTCGAGCACGAGGTCGTGCACGGTCGTGTCGGTGTTGACGACCTCGATGACCAGGCGGTCGCCGGCGGGCACCTCGACCGTGTCGGGCACGAACCGCATGTCCTGCGCCTCGACGCGCACGGTCGTGGTGCGTCCCGTCGCGCCGGGGTCGGACGCGGCGGGCGCCGCGGCGCCCGCGGCGAGGACCTGCGTGAGGCCCGCCGCGGTGGGGTCGCCCGCGAGCGCGACGGCGGTCACCACGACGACGTCCAGCGTC
>JAEYNO010000195.1 GCA_023412515.1 Actinomycetes bacterium | reverse complement strand
GCTGCACGCGCCGCTGCTGCGCGAGGCCGCCGACCGCGGGCTGCTGCCCGCCGAGGCAGCGGCGTGGCCGGGGCTGCGGGACCTCGCGGAGCGCGGCGGCTCGGCCACCGTGCGCCGCAAGGCACGTACCCTCGTCGAGCAGGTGCTGCCCGGCTGACGCGGCCGCACCGCACGCGCACGAGAGGACCGGCGACCGCCCGCGATGACGAAGACCCTGCTGGCCGTCGACGGCAACTCGCTGATCCACCGCGCGTACCACGCGGGTGCCGCGTCGGGGACCCGCACGCGCGACGGCCGCCCGACGTGGGCCGTGCGGGGTGCGCTGTCGCAGGTGCTGGGCGCGTGCGACCGGGTGTCCGCCGACGCGGTCGTCGTGGGGTTCGACGACGCGACCCACAACGTCCGCAAGTCCGTGCACCCGGAGTACAAGTCACACCGCGCCGAGAAGCCGGCCGACCTGGTCGAGCAGCTCGCGCTCGCGGCCGACGTGTTCCGCGACGCGGGCCTGCACGTCGTCACGCCGCCGGGCCACGAGGCGGACGACGTGCTCGCGTCGGCCGCCGCGCACGCCGACGCGGCGGGCTGGCGCACGGTCGTGTGCACGTCCGACCGCGACGCGTTCGCGCTCATCACGCCCACGACGTCGGTGCTGCGGCTCATCAACGGCGGCGTCGAGGCCTCGCCCGTGCTGACGCCCGAGCGGCTGCGGCTCATGATCGGCATCGACCCCGCGCAGTACCGGCAGTTCGCGGCGATGCGCGGCGACCAGTCCGACAACCTCGCGGGCATCCGCGGCATCGGCGAGAAGACGGGCGTCGCGCTGCTCGCGGCGTTCGGCACCGTCGAGGCCGCGTTCGCCGACGTCGACGAGCACGACGGCGCGCGCGTGGCCGCGGAGGTCGGCAAGGCCGTCGTCCGCAAGCTCGCGGACCCCGAGGGCCGCGCGGCCTACCGGCGCAACGTCGAGCTCATGACGATGCGCACCGACCTCGACCTGGGCCTCGACCTCGCGGCGTCGCCGTGCCCGGGCGTGCTGCCGCTCGACGCGACGACGCTGCACCGCGCGCTCGCGGGCGCCGAGCTCGACTCGCTGCAGTGGCTCGCGCACCGCACGCTCGTCTCGTGGGACGCGGAGCCGCCGTGGCGCACGTCGGGCCCGGGCCCGCGGGCGACGACGGCCGCACCGGCGGCGACGCCCACGCCCGCCGCCGCGCCCGTGGTCCCGGAGCCGGTCGCACCCGAACCGGTCGACGACGGCGTGCTCACGCTGTTCTGACCGGTGGTGCCCCGATCTGATCGGTGCACGCCGTCTGCTGGTGCACGCTGCGCACCGTCGCACAGCCACGTTCGGGAAGTGAGTATATTTGCTCCATGCGAGAGGGTTCGGACTCCCAGAAGCCGCGGTTGTACTCACGGCTGACGGTCGTGCGCACCGAGCGCGGCCTCAGCCGCAAGGAGCTCGCCGAGCGCGTCGGCGTGCACTACCAGACCATCGCGTACCTCGAGCGCGGCGAGTACAGCCCGAGCCTCGTGCTCGCGCTGCGCATCGCCGAGGAGCTCGACGCGCCCCTGCCGGCCCTGTTCGCGCTCACGCCGTTCCCGCCCATGGTCGACCAGCTGTACAAGGAGCAGTCATGACGCCCGCCACCGGCACCGCCCGCCCCGCCGCCCGCGCCGACCGGCACGAGCGCCGTGCCGCGACGCTCGACGACCCCGCGTTCGAGCGGTTCCGCACGCGGCGCGCGCGCCGGCTGCTCGTCGCGGCGCTCGCCGGGCTGCTCGTCGTCGAGTCGGCGGCCGTCCTCGTGGTCGACCACCTGCACCCGGCCGTCGCGCTGGGCCTGCTGGTCGCGCTGGTCGTCGGGTTCGTCACCGTGATCGGCACGCTCAAGGCCGCGACCCGCGGCGTCGAGGAGCGCTCCGCCGGCACGCTCGACGAGCGCCAGCTGCAGGTGCGCGGCACGGCCTACCGCCGCTCGTACACGCTGCTGGGGTGGCTCGCGGTGGTCGCCGTGACCGTGCTGCTCGCCGCGACGTCGTCGTGGTGGGACGCACCGCGCGCCGTGGTCCTGCTGGTCGGCGTGCTGACCGTCCAGCTCGCGCTCATGCTGCCCGCGGTCGTGACCGCCCTCGGCGAGGACGTCTGACCCTGCGCCCCGCCCGCGGCGCGGCTCAGCGCCCGGCGGTGAGCCGTGCCGCGACCTCCTTGACGACATCCGGCCCGCCGACGATCTCGAAGTGCATCTCGTCCTTCCGCCCGTCGAAGTCCCCGCCCCACACGACCGCCGGCGCGACGTCCTCGAGGATCGACCGGAGGGTCGCGAGCTCGTCCGGCGTGAACGTGCCCTCCTCCCCCATCGGGTGCCGCGGTGCGTCCACGTCGACCGCCGTGCCCGACGCGTGGTTCGACACGTCGCCACCCCCGCGCACCTCGCGGTGCGCCCAGCCCCACGAGCTCGTCTCCTCCACCGGCGCGATCTCGGCGTCGATCCGCGCCACGACGTGGCCCAGCACGGTCGCGACGTCGCCCGCCCGCACGCCACCGGTCACGCCCGGCAGCGCCACGAGCCGCTCGTCGTACGGGTCGAGGACCACGGGCCAGCCGTTCTGGGACACCGGACCGTCCGCGTCGGCCGCCGCGAGCCCCGCCACGACCCCGTCGGCGGCCGGGTCGACGGCCGCGTCGCGCAGCGCGAACCCGAGGCCGACCAGCATCGCGACGACGAGCAGCAGGACGCCCGTCGTCACCGCCCATGCGGGCACCGGACGGCCCGGCGCCGGGGCCGGGAGCCGCCGACCACCCGGCGGCACGGGAC
>JAEYNO010000158.1 GCA_023412515.1 Actinomycetes bacterium | reverse complement strand
CCACCGCACGGTGGCGCCCCTCGGGCCGTCGTGCGTCGTGTCAGTGCGTGCGGTGCACGCGGTCCCCGCGCGACGGGCGGCGCGCGCCCTGCGGGCCGGTCGGGCCGCCGGTGTCGACGCGGATGTGCAGCGGGCGGCCCGCGACGCGCGTGCGCGCGAGCCTGTCGACGACCTCGGGCGTCAGGCCGTTGGGGATGTCGACGAGCGCGAAGCTGCCGTAGATGTCGATGCGACCGACGTCCTTGCCCGTGAGGCCGCCCTCGCCGGTGAGCGCCCCGACGAGGGCGCCCGGCTGCAGGCCGTCGCGGTGACCGACGGCCACGCGGTAGCGCGGGTTCCCGCTGGGCCCCGTGGTCGTCGCGCGTCGACGCGCACCGGCGACGTGACCGCCGCGGGACTCGTCGGTGCGGGTCTCGCGCGCGTGCTGCACGGCGCTGTCCAGGTCCTCGCCGTCGGTCGCGGCGACCGGGCCGTCGTCGCCCACGGCGAGCGCGGCGACGGCGGTGAGCAGGTCGACCAGGTCGATGCCCGGGTTCGCCTCGATGTGCTCGCGCACGGCGTCGCGCACGACGTCGAGGCGGCCCGCGGCGATGCGGTCGGCCGTCTTGCCGAGCAGCGCGGCGGCGCGGTGCGCGCTGACCTGCGCGGGCGTCGGGATGGTGATCTCGGTGAGCGACGTGCGGGTGGTCCGCTCGATCTGGCGCAGGCGCGAGCGCTCGGCGGGCGTGACGAACGTCAGGGCCTCGCCCGAGCGGCCCGCGCGGCCGGTGCGGCCGATGCGGTGCACGTACGCCTCGGGCTCGCGCGGGAGGTCGAGGTTCACGACCAGGCCGATGCGCTCGACGTCGAGGCCGCGCGCCGCGACGTCGGTGGCGACCAGGACGTCGAGCTGGCCCGAGCGCAGCCGCTCGACGATCCGCTCGCGGTCCGCCTGCGCGACGTCGCCGGAGATGTGGGCCGCGGCGATCCCGCGCTGCACGAGCGCGTTGCCGACCTCCTCGGCGTTCTCGCGCGTGCGGACGAACACGATCGCCGCCTCGGCCTCGCTCACGGCGAGCACGCGGGAGAGCGCGCCGGTCTTGTGGCGGAAGGGCACCACGGCGTAGGTCTGGCGGACGGACTCGACCGTCGAGGACTGGCGCGAGACGGCCACGGACACCGGGTCGACCAGGTGCTTGTCGGCCACGCGGCGGATCTGCGGCGGCATCGTCGCGGAGAACAGCGCGACCTGGCGGCCCGCGGGCGTCCCCGACAGGACGCGGTCGACGTCCTCGGCGAAGCCCATGCGGAGCATCTCGTCGGCCTCGTCGAGCACGAGGAACTTGACGTCGGCGAGCTTGAGCGTGCGCCGGTCGATGTGGTCGATGACGCGGCCCGGCGTGCCCACGACGACCTGGGCGCCGCGCGCGAGCGCGCGCTGCTGCGGCAGGTACGGCGAGCCGCCGTACACCGCGACGACCTGCAGGCCGTCGACGTCGGCGGCGAACGACGTGATCGCGTCGGCGACCTGCATCGCGAGCTCGCGCGTCGGCGTCAGCACGACGACCTGCACGGCGGCGAGCGTCGGGTCGACGCGCTGCAGCAGCGGCAGGCCGAACGCGGCGGTCTTGCCGGTGCCCGTCTGGGCGACGCCGACGACGTCGCGGCCCGCGAGCAGCGCGGGGATCGTGCGGGCCTGCACGGGCGTCGGCGCCGTGAACCCGAGGCGCGTGACGGCGGACAGGATGTCGGGGGCCAGGCCCAGGTCGGCGAACGTGCCGGTCTCGGGGGTCGTGTCGGACGCGGGGAGGGCAGCGGGCAGCGCAGAGCTCATGGACGGAAACCGTTCGGGTGGCAGGCGGGGGAGGTCCGGGGCGTCGTCACGACGGTGCCCGACGTCGCTCGCCCCGGTTCCAGACCACGCGCCGATCGGACGGCGCACGCACGTTGCACGATGCGGGCGGTTGCTGCCGGCTGCGCCGGCGTCCGCCCCACGAGAGGGGATGCGACAGACTCCAGTTGTCGAGGTACAGCCTACCGCCGGTGTCGAGCCGGGCCCCGAGCGGTGCCGCGTGACGTCGCGCACAGGGGTCGACGGCGCGCCGTCGTGCGCGTCACCCGAGGCTGCGTGCGCGGCCCTCGATCGCCGGGCAGGCGTCCTGCACGACCAGCACGCCCGCGGCGCGGGCGCGGGCCACGGCGTCGTCGGCGTGCACGCCGAGCTGCAGCCAGACCGCGCGGGCCCCGACCGCCACCGCCTCGTCGACCACCGCGGCGGCGCGCGTGCTGTTGACGAAGACGTCGACGACGTCCGGCGGCTCCGGCAGGTCCTGCAGGCGCGCGTGGCCGCGCGCGCCGTGCACGGTCGGGGCGGTCGGGTGCACGGGGACGATCGTGTGACCGAGCCGCTGGAGGTACGCCGCGACGCCGTACGCGGCGCGCCCGGTGTTGCCGGACAGGCCGACGACCGCCCAGCGTGCGGGCGTGCGCAGCAGCCGGTCGATCGTGTCGGCGGACGGCTCGTCGGTCATGCCTCGAGCCTGCCAGCCGCTCACCGGTCACGCGCGGGACGTCGGGCCGCCGACGACCTCGGCGGGCGCGGCGCCGGCCCGTGCCGTGGACGGCGGCACCGCCCGCGACCTGGGCGGGCATAGGATCACGGCAGGACGTCGACGGGGGAGGTCGTGGCGGAGGACTCGCCGGTCAGTGCACGCGTGCTCACCGTGCCCAACGTGATCAGCCTGGCACGGCTGCTGCTGGTGCCGGTCTTCGCGTGGCTCGTGGCGGAGGGCCACGACGCGTGGGCCCTCGTCGTGCTCGCGGTCTCCGGCGCGAGCGACTGGCTCGACGGCGTGCTCGCGCGCCGCATGCACCAGGTCACGAAGCTCGGGCAGATGCTCGACCCCGCCGCGGACCGCCTGTTCATCCTCGTGACCCTCGTCGCGCTCGCGTGGCGCGGCATCGTGCCGCTGTGGCTCGTGGTCGTGCTCGTCGCGCGCGACGTCGTCCTCGCCGTCATGCTGCTCGTCCTCGCGCGTGCCGGCTACCCGCCGCTGCGGGTCCATCTCGCGGGCAAGGCCGGGACGTTCGCGATCATGTACGCGTTCCCGCTGCTGCTGCTGTCCGAGTGGCCGTCCGCGGTCGGCATCGCCGCCGGCGTCGTGGGGTGGGCGTGCGCGCTGTGGGGCGTCGGCCTGTACTGGTTCGCCGGTGCGCTGTACCTCACGCAGGCCGCCGCCGTGATGCACGCGGACGCCCGCGCGTCGCGCGCGACGAGGACGCCGTGAACCGTCGGCACGCGCAGGCCACGTCCCGCGCCGCCGACGCGTCGATGACCCTCATCAACGAGGTGTACCGGCGGCCGCTCGACCCCGGGTACCAGGAGGCCGCGGCGCGGCGCGCCGACGGCCGGGCTCCGCGCCGGACGACCCGGGGTGCCGTCGCCCTGCTCGTGCTCGCGGTCGCGCTCGGTGGGTTCGCGGCGACCGCCGCCGTGGAGCTGCGCCGCCCGGCGCCCGAGGCCCTGCAGGCGCGCACGCTCCTCGAGAACGAGATCCGCGACCGCACCGCGACTGCGGACGAGCTGCGCCGGGGGAACGCGGCGCTCGCCGCCGAGATCGCGCGGCTGCAGCAGCGGGCCGCGTCCACCGACGACCCCGAGCTGTTCGCGCAGCTCCAGCGCGACGCGGTCGCCGCGGGCGTCGTGCCCGTCACCGGCCCGGGCGTGCGCGTGGTGCTGACAGACGGCGTGCCCGACCCGAACGCGGCGTCGGACGACGCGAGCGCCTACGTCCTCGACATCGACCTGCAGGTCCTCGTCAACGGGCTGTGGGCCGCGGGGGCCGAGGCCGTCGCGGTGAACGGCGAGCGGATCACGTCGACGACCGCGATCCGCAGCGCCGGTGCCGCGGTGCTCGTCGACAGCACCGCGCTGAGCAGCCCCTACACCGTCGAGGCGATCGGGGACGCCGTCGCGATGCAGACCGCCCTCGCCCGCACGTCCGCCGGGCAGCACCTCGCGTCGCTGTCCCAGTACGGCATCGACGTCGCGATGTCGTCGCAGCGCACGCTCGACCTGCCCGGCCGCGGGCAGATCGCGCTGCGCTCGGCACGCGTCGCGGGGGAGGACGAGGCGGCGGGCGACGACGGCGCGGCGACCGGGGAGCACGACGTCCTTGGGGCGTCGCGCCGGGATGTGGCAGGGTCGTCCCGTCCCGACCAGGAGGAGGCCCGGTGATCGCGCTGATCGGTCTCGTGCTCGGGGTCGTCGCGGGCCTCGTCATCGAGCCGACCGTCCCGGCCGAGCTCCAGCCGTACCTGCCGATCGCGGTGGTCGCGGCGCTCGACGCGCTGTTCGGAGGGCTGCGCGCCTACCTGGACGGCATCTTCGACGAGCGCGTGTTCCTCACGTCGTTCCTGTCGAACGTGGTCGTCGCGGCGCTCGTGGTGTTCCTCGGCGACCAGCTCGGCGTGGGCTCGCAGATGACGACCGCGGTGATCGTGGTGCTCGGCATCCGCATCTTCTCGAACGCGGCCTCCATCCGCCGGCACCTGTTCAAGGCATGACCGACGACCAGGCGCCCCGGCCCGCGGACGACCGGCCCTCAGGGCGTGAGCTCCCCGACGAGGGGCCGGTCATCGACCCGTCGGACCCGCTCGGCCTGGGCGACGTCGTGGCCGACCAGGCCGGCGACGTCCGCGAGGCCCCGCCGACCGTGCCCGTGCGCCGCGTCGTGCCGCCGGCCGCGAGCGACGAGGACGGCGACGCGGCGGACCCCGGAGGCGGCACGCCCGTCGACGTCGACGCGGACGAGGACGAGCCCGCCGCTGCGGCGAGGGCGCACGGGCCCGTCGTGCGTCCCGCGCGCTCGGGCTGGGCGCGGCTCGGCCACGCCATGCGCCCGCGGACGACGCAGGGTCAGCTGCTCACCGCGGCGCTGTGCGCGCTGCTCGGCTTCGCGCTCGTCGTGCAGGTGCGGCAGACGTCCGAGACGCAGCTCGGCGCCCTGCGGCAGAACGACCTCGTGCGGCTGCTCGACGAGACGACCACCCGCACGGACGAGCTCGAGCGTGAGTCGCGCGACCTGCAGCGTGAGCGCGACGAGCTGCTGTCGGGCTCCGACCGGCAGCAGGCCGCCCTCGACGCGGCGCGCCGCACGGCTGCGATGCAGGGGATCCTCACCGGGCGCCTGCCGGCGACGGGTCCCGGCGTGCGGATCACCCTGACCGACGTCGACGGGGCGATCCGCCCGTCCACCATGCTGCACGTCCTCGAGGAGCTGCGGAACGCGGGCGCCGAGGCGATCGAGCTCAACGGGCAGCGGATCACCGCCAGCAGCGCGTTCACGGGCGGCCGGGACGGGGTCCTGCTGGACGGTGTCGCGCTGGCGTCGCCGTACCGCTGGACGGTCATCGGTGACCCCGAGACGATCGCCCCCGCGCTGGAGATCCCGGGTGGCGCCGCCGCGCGCGTCCGTGCGGACGGTGGCCGCGCGACCGTCGAGAAGTCGGACCGCGTGGAGGTCTCGGCGGTCCGCGTGCTGCCCGACCCGGTGCACGCGACGCCCGTCGAGGGCACGGACTGATCCCGGGCGCACCGAGCGGCGCGGGTGTCACCCGCGTGGCGGGCGACGTGGGCTGCGCACCTGCGTCGACACCGCATAGGGTGAGTCCCGCACAGGCCGGGCCCGGGGCGAGAACGCCGCCCCGCGCCCGAGACCGACACGGGAGGTGCGCATGAGCGACGATCGACGGCTGCCGGACGGCGGCCTGCCGGCGTACCGGGGGGACGGCCCCGACACGACCGTCAGCTTCGGCTCGGTGGAGCCCGTCGACGTCGAGGCGCCGGCGGTCGGCCTCACGAGCGACGAGTCCGCGGCGGTGCACGCGCTGCCGCCCACGTCGGCGCTGCTGATCATGCAGCGCGGGCCGAGCTCGGGCGCGCGGTTCCTGCTCGACGCCGAGCGGACCACGGCGGGCCGCAGCACGAGCGCCGACATCTTCCTCGACGACGTCACGGTGTCCCGCAAGCACGCCGAGTTCGTGCGTGACGGGCTGCAGTTCGTGGTGCGGGACATCGGATCGCTGAACGGCACGTACGTGAACCGGACGCGCATCGACGCGGTCGCGCTGCGCCCGGGCGACGAGGTGCAGATCGGCAAGTACCGCATGACGTTCCACCCCAGCCCGCACCGTGACGCGTCCTGAGCGCGCGGCGACGCAGGCCGCGACCGAGGTCGAGGCCGACGGGACGACGTCGCCCGAGCCGTGGCCGCGGGGCATCTCGCGGCGCGCCTCGATGCGGATCTCGGACGTGCTCGCGGCGCTGCGGATCGAGTTCCCCGCGGTGACGACGTCGAAGCTGCGCTTCCTCGAGGAGCAGGGTCTGGTCGCACCCGTGCGCACGCCCGCGGGCTACCGGCAGTACTCGCCCGCCGACGTCGAGCGGCTGCGGTTCGTGCTGCGCCAGCAGCGCGACCGGTACATGCCGCTCAAGGTGATCGGCGAGCGTCTTGCGGCGCTCGACGCCGGCGTGGACGACGAGCAGCCCCCGCGGGCGCGGCTCGCGACGCGTGACGGGGTCGCGCCGACGCCCGACCGGCTCACGGCGGCACGGCTCGCGCAGGACGCGGGCGTGGACGTCGAGGTGGTCGACGAGCTCGTGCGCCAGGGGGTGCTCCGGCCCGGGCCGCGCGGCGCCTTCGACCCGTGGGCGCGCGAGGTCGTGCTCGTGGCGGCCGCGCTGGCGGACCACGGCATCGACCCGCGGCACCTGCGGGCGTTCCGTGCGGCGGCCGACCGGCAGGCCGACCTGGTCGACCAGGTCGTCGCTCCGTGGCGCGGGCAGCGCAGCGTCTCCGCCCGGGCGCGGGCCGGGACGCTCGCGGCGGAGGTGGGGGAGCTGTGCGCACGCATGCACACGGCGCTCGTGCGTTCCGCGGTGCACGACATCGCGCCCTGAGCGTCCGGCCCCTCGAGCGGCCGGTGAGCGGGCGGGGACGTAGCGTGGAGGCGTGGGCGGCGTCGAACCCGAGATGGTCCCGGTCGAGGTCGTCGGCGTGCGCACGCACCTCGCCGACGACGAGATCGTCGTGCTCCTGCTGGACCCGGACGCCGCGCTGATCGTCCCGATCCTCATCGGCCCGGCCGAGGCGTCGGCGATCGCGTCGGCGCAGGCCGGGATCGTGCCGCCGCGCCCGATGACGCACGACCTGCTGCGGGACGCCCTCCTGGCCGTGGGGGCGCGCGTGGGGCACGTGGAGATCACGCGGCTCGAGGACGGCGTGTTCCACGCGGCGCTCGTGCTCACGACGGGGCGTCGGGTCGACGCCCGCGCGTCGGACGCGATCGCCGTCGCGCTGCGGTTCTCGTGCCCCGTGCTGTGCTCCGCCGAGGTCGTCGCGCTGGCGGGGGTGGAGGTTCGCCCGGCCGCGGACGAGGAGGACCTCGCCGAGTTCCGCGAGTTCCTCGACCACGTGTCGGCGGAGGACTTCGAGACGGGTCAGGAGCCCGGCCCCGACGCGGGGGGTCGCGGTGGTTGACCCGACCGGGTGACATGAACCTTCGACGTCCACCTGAAGGTGAGACATGGCGCACGCGACACGCCGGGAGCCGTTCGTTGCGCCCCCGACCCCGCGGGCCTAGCGTTGCAGAAGTTCCGGAAGAGAACGTCCGCCACGCCGGCGGACGTCGAGGGAGGACCCCGTGATCAGCAACGAGAGCGCCGACGGCGCCGGCGCGATCCCGCACCACGCGCAGGGCCTCCTGTTCGACGACGACCTGCCGGACCTCGACGTCGCCACCGGCTACCGCGGGCCCACGGCCTGCCGCGCCGCGGGCATCACGTACCGGCAGCTCGACTACTGGGCGCGCACGGGCCTCGTCGAGCCGTCGGTCCGCCCCGCCACGGGCTCCGGGACGCAGCGCCTCTACTCCTTCCGCGACATCCTCGTGCTCAAGGTGGTCAAGCGGCTCCTCGACACCGGAGTCTCGCTGCAGCAGATCCGCTCGGCGGTCGGGCACCTGCGCGAGCGCGGCGTCGAGGACCTCGCCCAGATCACGCTCATGTCCGACGGTGCGAGCGTCTACGAGTGCACGTCGGCCGACGAGGTCATCGACCTCGTGCAGGGCGGCCAGGGCGTGTTCGGCATCGCCGTGGGCCGGGTGTGGCGCGAGGTCGAGGGCACGCTCGCCCAGCTGCCCACCGAGCGCGCCGAGGACGACACCGCGGCCCCCGCTCCGCAGGACGAGCTCGCGCTGCGGCGCCAGGCCCGATCCGCAGGCTGACCCGCACGACGTCAGGAGGCCCGGCACCCCGAGGGGTACCGGGCCTCCTCGCGTGCACGGCTCGTGCGCTCGGCGCCGGTCCGGGAGGCTCAGCGACGCGGGGCGCGCAGCGCGCGGTCGAGCAGCTGGTCGAACACGCCGGCGAGCTCCGCGGCCGCCGCCCCGGGCCACGCGTGCACGGGCTGCGCCGCGCCCTGCGCCTGCTGGAGCGCCGCACGCTCGGGGACGCTCGGGGACAGCACGAGCGGCCCGTAGAGCGTCTGGAGCTCCTCCAGGCGGTACGCCTGCTCGATCGACCGGGCGCGGACCCGGTTGACGGCGATGCCGAGCGGCTGCAACGACGGCGCCGGTCCGCGCCGCAGCTCGTCGATGGTCCGCATGGCGCGGCCGACCGCCATGACGGCGAACAGCCCCGGCTCGGTCACCACGAGGGCGCGGTCGCAGGCCGTGAGGCCGGTGCGCGTGAGCCCGCCGAGCGAGGGCGGGCAGTCGATGAGCACGAGGTCGTAGCCGCTGACCCACGACAGCGCGTAGCGCAGCCGGTCGGCGTCGGCGTCGTCGACGCGGTCGTGCATGACCGACCGCTCGGAGCCGACCAGCACGTCGAGCCCGTGCTGCGCCCAGGACGACGGCGCGGTCGCGCCGGCCACGGACTCGGCCGACGGCGCGTCGAGCACCGACGCCACGTCACCCGTGCCGCGCGCCGTGCCCAGCGCCATGGTGGAGTCGCCCTGCGGGTCGAGGTCGACCACGAGCGTGCGCAGGCCGCGCTCGAGCGCCGCGGAGGCGAGCCCCAACGTCACGGAGGTCTTGCCCACGCCACCCTTGAGGCTGCACACACCGAGGACCAGCACGCGGCAACCGTATCCGGGCGGGTGGGCGCGCACGAAACCCCGGTGCGACACGCCGCACGAGCGTCGCCCCGCGTCGTCCCGGATGGGCGGACTCGTCCGGATCTCGGCAGGATGGGCCCATGAGCCTCACGTTGACCAGGCACGGGCACGCCTGCGTGCGTGTCACCACCGACAGCGGCGCCTTCGTCGTGGATCCCGGGTCGTTCAGCGACGTCGAGACCGCGCTCGACGGCGTCGAGCACGTGCTCGTGACGCACGCGCACCCGGACCACCTCGACGCGGGCGCCGTCGCGGCCCGCGACGTGCACGTGCACGGGCCGGCGCAGGTGCTCGACGCGCTCGCGGAGGCGGGCGTCCCCGGCGAGCGCCGCCACCTGCTGACGCCGGGCGACCGGCTCGAGGTGGCCGGGGCCGTCGTCGAGGTGCTCGACGCGCCGCACGAGGTCATCCACCCGGAGGTGCCGCTGCCGACGAACGTCGCGCTGCTCGTCGACGGGGTCGTGCTGCACCCCGGCGACGCGTTCGTCCGGGCGCCGGCCGGTGTGGCGATCGACGTGCTGCTCGAGCCCGTCGGGGCGCCCTGGCTCCGGGTGGCGGACATGGTGGAGCACGTGCGGGCGGTCCGCCCGCGCCGTGTGGTCCCCGTGCACGACGGCACCCTCAGCGACGCCGGTCGCTCGCTCGCGCTGACGTTGCTCGGCAACCTCACGGAGGCCGAGGTGCTGACGCCGGCGCCGGGGGAGCTCGTGCGGGTGGGGTGACGCCGGGGCGTCCGGCCTGCGCAGGGCCGTCGCCCGGGTGCGGACCGGCAGGACGGCTCGGGCATGCTGGGGCGGTGACGACGTCCGACTCCGAGCCGCGCGCGGCGCTCGCGCTGACGGTCCGACGGTACGAGCCTGCGGACGAGGCGTGGGTGCGTGCGTGGTTCCGTGACCCGGAGGTCGACCGGTGGCTCGGCCCGCTCGACGACGACTGGTGCGCGCACGTCGAGACCGAGACGACCGGCGTGCAGCTGGTCGTCGAGAACGGGCGTCGCCCGCTGGCGCTCGTGGGGGTCGAGTGGGACCCGCTCGGGGACCGGCACGCCGTCACCGACGTCGCGGTCGACCCGTCGCGACGGCGGTCGGGGGTGGGCCGCGCCGCGCTCGGCGCGGCGCTCGCGTGGCCCGGTCATCCGCCGGCGACGGGGTGGGTGGCGTTCGTCGACCCCGACAACGCCGCGGCGCTCGGCTTCTTCGCAGCGCTCGGCTGGACGGCGGGCGTGCTCGACGACGGTCTGCGCCGCGTGACGAGCCCGTCGGGCGGGCATCGCACCTCCGGTGCGGTCGCCGGTCCGGGAGCGCGCGGCTAGCGTGAGCGCGGCGGAAGGAGCCGAGATGTCCGAGTCGTTCGACGTGCAGGTGCCGGAGCTCGAGTACGACGAGACCGTGCCGCCGCGCCCCGAGGAGGAGGTCGCCGACGTCGCGCGAGCGACGCCGGACCCCGCCGGGCACGGCGATGCGCACGCGGCCGGCGAGCAGGGGTGAGGCGCGCCTCGGGCCGCCCGGGCCGCGCGTGGGGCATGCTGTGCCGGTGCTGATCCGACGCGTCGACGAGGACGACTGGCCCATCGTGCGCGACGTGCGCCTGCGGGCGCTGCGGGAGTCGTCGGAGGCGTTCGGTGCGTCGCTGACGCGCGAGGAGCGGTTCACCGAGTCGCACTGGCGGATGCGCCTGCGGACGAGCCCCACGTGGGTCGCGGTCGACGACGCGGACGCGCCCAAGGGCCTCGTCTCGTTGGTGCCCGAGCCCGGGTCGCCCGAGGACGACCGCCACGTCGTCTCGCTGTGGGTCGCGCCCGAGGTGCGCCGCCGCGGCATCGGCTGGTCGCTGCTCGACACCGTGGTGCGGGCCGGTGCCGCCGACGGGGCGCGCACGGTGTCGCTGTGGGTGGTCGACGACAACGCCGAGGCCGTCGACCTCTACGTGCGCGCCGGGTTCACGCGCACGGGCGAGACGCAGGCGCTGCCGCGCGACCCGTCGCGCACCGAGGAGAGGTACGAGCGGCCCACGAGTCCCCGCGGGCTCGTCGGCTGACGCGCGACCGCCCCGGGGGCGTCACGCGTCCGCGGGCTGCCAGCGGAAGTGCTCGACGAGCGCACCGATGCGCGGGACGCGCCGCACCCCGAGCAGCAGCGCGAAGCCCACGAGGCCGCCGACGACGTTGAACAGCAGGTCGTTGACGTCGGCGACGTGACCCCCGCCGAGCAGGACCGCCGTGACGAGCTGCGTCACCTCGATGGTCAGGCTGAAGCCCGCGACGGCGACGAGCACGCGCGGCCACGTGGGCCGCGCGAGCACGAGTGCCAGCAGCGCGCCGAGCGGGACGAACACCGCGACGTTCATCGCGGCGTCGCCGGTCTCGTAGCCGACGATCGGCACCAGCTGGAGCGACGCGTGCCACACGCCCTCGCGCGCGGGCTTGTCGAGGAAGATCGGGAACACCGTGTTGGCGACCACCCCGGCCACGTAGACGCACAGCGCGAGCGCGACGGCCGCGCGCGGCACCGTCAGGCGGCCGCGCCGGTGCAGGTGCCACAGCAGCACCCCCAGCGTGAGGGCGGCGAGGGGGACGACGACCGGGAGGACCGGGACCTGCTGGAACACGCGCGTGCTGCTCTCTGTCGGCGGGGAGGGAGGCCGCGGCGGTGGGGCCGGTCGACCCTCGCACCCGCGCCGGGTGCGCGGCGTCCCCCCGGGGGTGGACGCGGCCGTGGCCCCGTCGGGCGACGGGGGGACGGGTCAGGCGTCGCGCGCGCGGAGGGTCGCAGCGGCGGCGACAGTGGTCCACACGGTGAACACGGCCATGACCGCGAGGCCGCCGACGGGGGAGAGCGCCCCGGTGCCGTGCCGCGTGTAGGAGGCCTGACCGGCGGTCGTCGGCCAGTACGTGGCCACGAGGTCTCCGACCGCGCCGGGCAGTCCGGGGGCGAGCGCGGGCACGAGCAGGGCCACCGTCACGACGATCGCGAGCGTGCCCGACGAGCTGCGGGTGAGCGTGCCGAACCCGACGCCGAGCACGGCCGTCAGGACCAGGTAGGCGCTGGCGCAGAGGATCGCCCGCACGGTCGCGGGGTCACCGAGGTCGGCGGTCGGCAGGCCGGCGGCGGCGAGCGCGCCCTGGCTCGCGGCGGTCGCGACGACGACCGTGAGGACGGCGGTGACGGTGGCGACGAGCGCGGCGACCGCCGTCTTCGCGGCCAGGACGGCCGTGCGGCGGGGCGCGACGGTCAGCGTCGAGACGATCTGCCCCGTGGCGTACTCGCCGGTCACGAGCTGCGCACCGAGGCACGCCACGAGCACCTGGCCGACGAGCACGCCCTTGAGGCCGACGGCGACGGGATCGACGTCGGCGGGCAGGTCGACGCGCCACGCGGGGACCAGCGCGCTGATGCCGAGCAGCCCGACCACCGTCGTGACGAGGACCGTCGACGCGGCGAGGAGCCACGTGCCGCGGACGCTGCGAGCCTTGATCCACTCGGAGGCGAGGAGGTCCATGTCAGGCGGCGTCCTTCCGTGCGGCGGTCATGGCGAGGAAGACGTCCTCGAGCGAGTCGCGGACGTCCGTGAGCTCGGCGAGCGCGACGCCGGCCGTCGCGGCGACGCGTCCGACGTCGACGGCCGTGGCGCCCGTGACGTCGAGCGCGTCGGCGGCGGCCGGATCGACGCGCGTCTCGACACCGGCGCCGGTCAGCGCCGCGGCGAGGCGCTCGCGTTCGGGGCTCCGGGCGCGCACGCGGCGCGTCGTGCGGTCGGCGACGAACGCCGTCAGCGGCTGGTCGGCCAGCAGCCGCCCGCGGTGGACGACGACGAGGTGGTCGGCGGTGAGCTCCATCTCGCCCATGAGGTGGCTCGAGAACAGCACGGTGCGTCCTTCGCGCGCCAGGTCGCGCATGAGGGCGCGGGCCCACCGGATGCCTTCGGGGTCCAGCCCGTTGAGCGGCTCGTCGAGGATGACGACGCCGGGGTCGCCGACCAGGGCGGTCGCGATGCCGAGGCGCTGCTGCATGCCGAGCGAGAGCTCGCCGGCGGCGCGGTGCGCGGCGTCGGCGAGGCCGACGAGGCCGAGCACCTCGGGGACGCGCCGCCGCGGGACGCCCCCCGCGCGGGCGACGGCGAGGAGGTGGTCGGTGGCGCTGCGGCGCGGGTGGACGGCGCGCGCGTCGAGCATCGCGCCGACGACGCGCATCGCGTGCGGGTGCTCGGCGAGCCGCAGCCCGCCGACCGTCGCCGCCCCGCTGGTGGGTCTGTCGAGGCCGAGGAAGAGGCGCAGCGTCGTGGACTTGCCGGCGCCGTTGGGCCCGAGGAACCCGGTGACGACGCCGGGTCGGACGCGGAACGACAGGCCGTCGACGGCGGTGGTGCGGCGGTAGCGCTTGGTGAGGGCGTGGGCCTCGAGCGTCACGGGGTCGGGGGACGTCATGACGGCGACACTACACCGTGTGGTGTAGATCTACACCCGACGGTGTAGCGTGGGTCTCGACCGCGAGAAGGGGCACCATGACGACGCTCGACGAGAGGCCCGTGCGCGCCGGGCAGGCGCACAAGCGCGTCGCGATCCTGGCCGCCGCGCGCGAGCTGTTCGTGCAGTCCGGCGTGGACCGCACGAGCATGGACGCCGTCGCCGCGCGGGCGGGCGTCTCGAAGCGCACGGTGTACGACTACTACGGCGACAAGCGTCGGCTGCTCCTCGGCGTCGTCGAGGAGGCGGGGGAGCGGGCGCTCGAGACCCTCCGGGAGCACGTCGCGCACCGCCTCGGCGACGCGACGGCGCTGCGCGAGCCCGCCGCGCTCGAGCGGGCGTTCGTCGACCTCGCGTCCGACCTCGGCGACGCGCTGCTGCTGTCGGCCGACCACCTCGCCGCCGTCCGGCTCGTCACCGAGAACGAGCAGCAGCTGCCCGAGCTGGACGGCCACCCGCTCGACGAGGCGCAGGCCCGGGTGCTCGCCGACCGTCTCGACGACCTCACCCGGGCGGGTCTGCTCGTCGCGCCCGACCCCGCGCTCGCCGCCGAGCACTTCCACGCGCTGACGACGCTGCGGGTGCTCAACGAGCCCTCCCGCCGTCGCGCCGACCGCACGCACGTCCTGCGGATCATGACCGACGGCGCCCGCGCGTTCGTGCGCGCCTACGCCGTGCGCCCGGGCGCATGAGCGAGCGCCGCTCCACGCCGCACGACCGCGCGGACGCCGCCCACCGGGCCGCCGCGCTCAAGGAACGGATCTACGTCGCGTTCACCGCGCTGGCCGTGATCCTCACGCTCCAGGCGCACGACGCCGACGCCTCGCCCGGGCGCGCCCTCGGCACGCTCGCCGTCGCGGTCGCCGCGACCGTCTGCACGGTGTACCTCGCCGACCTCCTGAGCCACGTCGTCGTGCACGCACGCGTCCCCACGGCCGCCGAGCACGGCCGCATGGCCGCCTCGACGCTGGGTGCCGCGACCGTCGTCGGCCCCGCGGTGGTGTCGCTCGCGCTGGCGGCCTTCGGCGTCTACGCGACCACGACGGGTCTGCTCGTCGCGACCGTCACCACGGTGACGACGCTGACCGCGGTGGGTCTGCTCGCCGTGCGCCGGCTGGCGCTGCCCCGGCGGCAGCGGCTCGTGGTCATGGCGGGCGAGGTCGTGCTCGCGCTGGCGGTGCTCGCGCTGGGCGTCCTGGCGCACGGGTAGGGGAGGACCGGGCCGGGTCGTCCGGTCCGGCGTCGTGGAGGGGAGGCCTGCGATGACCGAGACGGACCTGCCGACGGTGGCGGTCGTGGGACCGGGTGCGATCGGGACGACGGTCGCGGTCGCGCTGCACGAGAACGGCGCCGCGCCGTTCGTCGCCGGCCGCACGGCCCGTCCCGAGCTGCGGCTCGACGTGGGCGCCTCGGTCGTGGTCGCGCCCGTCCCCGTCCGGACCGACCCGGACGACGCTCCGGGTGCCGTCGACCTCGTGGTCCTCGCGGTGAAGGCCACGCAGAACGCCGACGCCGCGCCGTGGCTCGCGCGGCTCTGCCGTCCGGGCACCGTCGTGTGCGTCCTGCAGAACGGCGTCGAGCAGCGGCAGGCGGTGGCGCCGCTCGCGCCGGGGGCGACCGTCGTGCCCGCCGTGGTGTGGTTCCCCGCGGAGCGCCTGCCGGACGCGACCGTGCGGCTCCTCGCCGACCCGCGGCTGACCCTCCCGGACGCACCCGGGTCCGACGTCGTCGTCCGCGCGCTGCAGGGGTCGCGGTGCGTGGTCGGCACGACGTCGGACTTCCTGTCCGACGCGTGGCGCAAGCTGCTGCAGAACGCGGCCGCGGGACTCATGGCGCTCACGGGTCGGCGCTCGGGCGTGTTCGGCCGGGACGACGTCGGTGCGCTCACGCTGGCCTACCTGCGCGAGTGCCTCGCGGTCGCGCGCGCGCAGGGCGCGGACCTGGGGGAGGACGAGCCGCAGCGCGTCCTCGACGCCTTCCGCGGCGCGCCCCCGGACCGCGGCACGTCGATCCTGGCCGACCGCGAGGCGGGGCGGCCGCTCGAGTGGGACGTCCGCAACGGCGTGGTGAGCCGCCTCGGGCGCGCGCACGGCATCCCGACGCCGATCAGCGACGTGCTCGTGCCGCTGCTCGCCGCGACGAGCGACGGGCCGGGCTGAGGTCGGCTCCCGGCGGGTGCCCCGGGGAGCGCGGTCACTGACGGCCTGCCGCGCGCCGGGATCGTCCGGTGGGTGGCGCCGGCTGGGCCGTGAGCGGGGCGACGCCTACGGCGCGCACCCGCGGAGCAGGGAGTCGATCAGGTCGTCGAGGCCCTGCTCGGCCAGCTCTTGGGGCAGGGCGCGGCTCACCACCAACCCGGCGTACCCGTGCAACGCAGCGACCACGGGAAGCGCCATGCGCTCGAGCGGCCCCGGGCGCACCTCGCCCCGACGTTGTCCGTCGGCGATGAGCTCCAGCAGCTGATCGGACCACTGGTGGACACCTGGTCCGAGATCCGCTGACGCCGACGTGTCGTGCTTGGTCGAGAACATGAGGTCGAGCAGAGCGGCGTTGTGGACGGCGAAGTCCACGTAGGCGCGAGCGGCGGCGTCCAGTCGCTCTGCGAACCCGTCACCGGCCCCGCGCTGGGACGTCGAGATGGCCTGCGCCAGGCGCTCGAAACCGGCGACCGCCAGGGCGTTGAGCAGCGCCTGCTTCGACTTGTAGTGGCGGTTCGGGGCCGCGGGGCTGACGCCGACGTCGCGTGCCAACCCCCGCAGGGAGAGCGACTGGATCCCGCTCTCGTGCAGGGTCTGCTCGGCGCGCGCCAGCAGGGCAGCAGCGAGGTCTCCATGGTGGTACCGACGGTCACCCATGCGCTCAGCCTAGTGCGATGTAGGTGTTGCACACATTGTGATCACTGCATACATTGAGCGCATGACACGACACTCGATGCCGCAGCCGTGGGGCGTGGCCGACATTCCCGACCAGACCGGACGCATCGCGGTCGTCACCGGCGCGAACAGTGGCCTCGGCCTCGTCACCGCTCGGGCCCTGGCGGCAGCGGGGGCCCACGTCGTCCTCGCCGTGCGGGACGTCACGCGCGGTGCAGACGCCGCGGCACAGGTGGGCGGCAGCGTCGAGGTCCGCCGGCTGGACCTCGCGGACCTGGCATCGGTCCGGGCGTTCGCCGCGGGGTGGGACGGGCGCCTCGACGTCCTGATCAACAACGCCGGCGTGATGAACGTCCCCGAGGGTCGTACCAAGGACGGCTTCGAGACGCAGTTCGGCACCAACCACCTCGGGCACTTCGCGCTGACGAACCTGCTGCTGCCGCACATCACCGATCGCGTCGTGTCGCTCTCTTCCGGCGCGCACAAGTCCCCAGGCACTCCGCGCATCCACTTCGAGAACCTCGCCCTGGTCGGCGAGTACGACCCGCTCACGGCGTACAGCCAGTCCAAGCTCGCGGTCCTGCTCTTCACCCTGGAGCTGCAGCGTCGGCTCGCCGACGCCGGGTCGCGCGTGCGGGCCCTGGCCGCGCATCCGGGTTGGGCGGCGACCAACCTCCAGGCCAACGACGCGAACGTGGTGCGCCGTTCTCTCACCCGCATCGGGAACAGGCTGATCGCGCAGGACGGGGAGGCCGGCGCGCTCCACCCGCTGTACGCAGCCGTCCAGGATCTTCCAGGGGGCAGCTACGTCGGTCCCGGCGGCAGGCTGGAGATGCGCGGTGCGCCCGCCTTGGTCGGGCGGTCGGCAGCGGCGAGCGACCCTGTGGTCGCCCGTCGCCTGTGGGACGTCTCGGAGGGGTTGACCTCCGTCACCTTTCCTCGGCAGATCGAGATGGCGTGACGATCGAACCCGGGCCACGGCCGAGCGTGTGCTACAGGTGTCACGTCGTGCCTGCGTGCGTCGGTCGACGTCGGGGGTCGACGGCGCGGCGTGCCTGCCGGATGCGCAGGGACCGCCGGCGCGCGTTCGGGCGCCCAGGGGTCGGGTACGCCGGTCGACCGGACACCCCCGGCGCGGAGATGCCGCGCAGCCCTTCGCGCCACGGGTGACGGAGCGCGCCCTGTCGATCCTCCCGGCCGGCTGCCGCGAGCCCGTTCGGCGGACCCGCGGCAGCTAGCCCAGTCACCCCTGTGCGACAGGCACCATCGTGGCGCGGGCCAGGACGTGCGGCTGGATCGCGTTGCTCAGCAGCGCGACGGACGCGTCGTCCGGCACGTCGACCGAGGGGATGTCCAGCGCCCACACCGTGACGAAGTAGTGGTGCGGGACGTCGCCCTGCGGCGGGGCGGCGCCGATGTACTGGCCGGCCCCGGCGTCGCCGGGCAGCTCGACGGCACCGGCGGGCAGGTCGCTTCCACCCGCCGACCCGGCACCCGAGGGCAGCGAGGTCGTCGACGCCGGGATGTCCTTCACCGCCCAGTGCCAGAAGCCCGAACCGGTCACCGCGTCGCCGTCGAAGACGGTGACGACGAAGGACTGGGTGCCCTCGGGGAAGCCGGACCACGACAGCTCCGGCGAGACGTCCTGCCCGTCGGGGACGCCGAAGATGCCCGACCGCTGCTCGGCCGGGATCTCCGCGCCGTCGGCGACGTCCTCACTCGTCAGCGTGAACGAGGGCACCTCCTCCATGCCGACGAACGGGTCGATCCGCGGCCGGGCGGTCGAGGCCGCCGCGGCCGAGGTCGACGGGCTCTGCTCCGCCCTCGCCTCGGTGGAGGAGGAGCACGCGGCCAGGGTGATCCCGATGCCGACGGCGAGCACAGCGCCTGCCGTGGTACGGCGCATCAGGCGAGCTCGCCGGTCACGACCATCGTCGCGCGGCCGAGGATGTGCGACGCCATGGAGAACCCGAGGAACGCCGGCGTGGATGCGGAGTCCACGCCGATGTCCTCGACGTCCAGGGCGTGCACGGTGATGAAGTAGCGGTGCTCGCCGTGGCCGGCCGGCGGGGCGGCGCCGATGTACTGGGCGGCGCGTGCGTCGTTCGGCAGCTGGAGTGCGCCGGCGGGCAGCGCCTGCCCGTCGGGGGTGCCGGCACCCTCGGGCAGCTCGGTGGTGGTCGCGGGGATGTTCGCGACGGCCCAGTGCCAGAAGCCGGATCCGGTCGGCGCGTCGGGGTCGTACACCGTCACGGCGTAGCTCTTCGTGCCCTCGGGAGCACCCGACCACGACAGCTGCGGGGAGACGTCCTGCCCGCCGGGGACGCCGAAGACACCGGAGTACTGCGGGGTCGCCAGCGCTGCTCCGTCGGTGACGGTCGTGCTGGTCACGGTGAAGGTGGCGGCTTCCGGCAGGCGGGCGAACGGGTTGTTGCCAGACATGGGAGTCCTCTCGATCGGGAAGGGCCGATCAGCCCCTCGCTCGATCATGGTACACATAATCGATTCTTTGTCGCTATGATGACGTCATGACCTCATCTCAGGAGCCGACCGGGTCCTCCCGGTCGGCCGACGTGTATGCCCGGCTGCGGGCGGCGATCCTCCACGGAGACTTCGCGCCCGAAGATCCGCTGAAGCCGCAGCACCTCGCGACGTCGTTCGGTGTGAGCCTCGCAGTGGTGCGGGAGTCGCTGCTCCGGCTGGTCGGCGAAGGGCTCGCGACCCGGTTGCAGAACAAGGGGTTCGCCGTCCCGGCTGTCAGCGCCGACCGGTGGCAGCAGATCGCCGAGGCGCGGGCGGCCATCGAGTCCAGCACCTTGGCCCTGGCGCTGGCCCGCGGTGACCTGGCCTGGGAGGCTCGTGTCCGCTCGTCCCACCACGTGCTGGCCGGAACGCCGATGTACGACGACGGACACCACGCCAGTGACGCATGGTCGGACGCGCACCGCGTCTTCCACCGCAGCCTCCTCGAGGGGTGCGGGAATCCGGTCCTGCTGGAGTCGTTCGACCGGTTGTGGACCGCGAGCGAGCTGGCCCGGCGCTGGTCGGTGGCGGCGACGCCGCGGCGTGACGTGGCCGGCGAGCACGCAGCGCTCGAGGCCGCGGCCCTCGCCCGCGACGCCGACGCGGCGGTGGACATCCTGCGCGCCCACCTCGGCCTGACGGTCGAGGTGCTGCAGGCCGAGCGCGCCGGCAAGGAGGCCGGCTGATGCGCACCGCCACGTACGACGACCGCCTCGTGATCGTCACCGACCGCGGGGGAGTGGACGTCGAGCAGCTCAGCGCCGGGCGATTCTCCGCCGACCCGCAGGAGATCTACCCGCGCTGGGACGAGTTCCGGGCGTGGGCCCGGGACGCGGACGTCGACCAGGCGCCCACGGTCGAGCTGGACGACCGGCGGCTCGGTGCGCCGACGCCGCGCCCCGCGCAGATCCTGGCTGTCGGCCTGAACTACCGCTCGCACGCCACCGAGGCGGGGTTCTCCGTCCCGGACGGGCTCCCGCCGGTGTTCACCAAGTTCCGCTCGGCGATCTCCGGACCGGTGACAGAGGTCGTCCACCCGGGCGGTGACGTCGACTGGGAGGTCGAGCTCGCCGTCGTCATCGGGCGAGAGTCGCGAGCGATCGCTGCGGGTGACGCCTGGTCGGTCGTCGCAGGGCTCACCGTCGCGCAGGACCTGTCCGAGCGACGTCTGCAGATGTCCGGCCCGGCACCGCAGTTCAGCCTCGGCAAGTCGTATCCCGGCTTCCTGCCCCTGGGGCCGCACTTGGTGACGCCTGACGAGTTCACCGACCCGGACGACCTCACGCTCCGGGCGCTGGTCGACGGCGAAGTCGTCCAGCAGGGCACGACCCAGGACCTCATCGTCCCCGTCCCCGACCTGATCGCGGGCCTGTCGGCCGTCGTCACCCTCCTTCCCGGGGACGTGATCTTGACGGGGACGCCCGCTGGGGTCGGGATGGGCATGAAGCCGCCGCGCTACCTCCAGCCCGGTCACACCCTCACCAGCACGATCACGGGGATCGGGACCCTGCGCCAGAACTTCAGGAGCCCCGCGTGACCAGCTCGCCCGACATCACGCTGTTGCACGTGCTGACCGGACCGGACGGCCTGACCTGCACCCACAGGTGCACCGTCCAAGGGTTGACCATGCAGCAGGTCGGCTCCGACATCCCGCCGGTGTGGGCCACCGACCCGGTGGCGGACACCCGCAGCCGTGCGGTCTGGGTCCTGCCGCCGGGCTGGAGGGGCGGCTGGCACCGCAATCCCTCGCGGCAGTGGGTCATCCCGATCTCCGGGCGCTGGTGGGTCGAGACGCAGGACGGGACGCGCACCGAGATGGGTCCCGGCGACATCCACCTCGGCGACGACCTCGACGCACGGCCCGACGCAGAGGGGCGGATCGGGCACGACTCAGGAGTCATCGGGGACGAACCGCTGGTCGTGATGATCGTCGCCCTCGACGGATCGGCGTCGGCATGCGTGCCTGCGCTCGACAGGGGGCGTGGCCGCTGATCCGACGTCGGGCCAGGAGCGACGCGATCCGACCCGTGAGTCCTGGGCGACGAGATGACATAATGCACATTATCGGCGTTGCCGGAAGCCGGTGATTGCGGCGTCGGACGGGCGTCGACGGCGCGCTGCGCCGACCGCTCTCGGGACCGCTCAGCGCGCGGGCGCTGACCACCCGGCGGCGAGTCGGTCGACGACCGCGTCGAGCGCAGCCCTGGGGTCGTCGGTGCCGGACGCCAGGTCCGGGATCTGCAGCACGTAGCGCGCGAGCGCGCGGATCGCCGGGTCTGCCGGGTCGTGTCCGGCCTCGGCCGCGAGCGCCGCGGTGAGCGGCTCCTCGCAGGCCTCCCACTGCCGTCGGGCGTACTGCCGCAGCTGTGGTGTCGTGAGGATAAGCTCCAGCAGCTGCCGCTGCTCGTCCGACGGGTGCTCCTCGAAGACGCCGCGGCCGCGGAAGAAGGTGCGGAGCGCCTCGAGCGCCTCGGTGACCCCGCCGGCGCCGCGGACGGCGCCGGTCAGGGACTGTTCGCGTTCCTCCTCGTCCGCCGGATCGCCGAACACGAGAGCTTCCTTGCCGTGCGGGAAGTGCTTGAAGAGCGTCGTCACGGCCGTGTCGGCCTCGGCGGCGATCTCGGCGACCGTGACGTCGTCGTAGCCGCGCACGAGGAAGAGCCGGCGGGCCGCCTCGACCAGGGATCGGCGGGTCTGCGCCTTCTTGCGCTCGCGCCGACCCGTCTCCGGCTGCGGCGTCGTGGTCGTCATGGCCCCCACGCTAGCGATCGCGACGACGTGCCGAAAGCGTAGCGACTACGAAGATGGAGGGAGTACGCTTTGGTGGTGCTCGTCGGAGCGCAGCACTGCCGAACGGAGGTCCGCCATGACCGTCTCCCCTGCCTCGTCACCCGCCTCGTCCGCACCGGCGTCGGGCGACGAGCCCGCGCCGCAGCTCCTGCCCCGGGCTCGCCTCTGGGCCGTCCTCGGCCTCGTCCTGCTGGCCGACGCGCTGGACATGATCGACTCCACGGTCACGAACATCGCGGCGCCGGCGATCGTCGCGGACATCGGCGGCGGCACCGGGCTCGTGAAGTGGCTCGGCGCGTCCTACGCCCTGGCGCTCGGGGTCCTGCTCGTCGTGGGCGGACGGCTCGGCGACAGGTACGGCCATCGTCGGCTGTACCTGGTCGGCATGGCCGGCTTCACGGTCGCCTCGGCGGTCGCAGGGCTCGCGCCGACACCCGGGGTGATCGTCGCGGCGCGCGTCGCGCAGGGCGGGTTCGGGGCGCTGCTCATCCCGCAGGGCATCGCGATCATGTCGCGGACGTTCCCCCGCTCGATGCTGCGCACGGCGTTCGGGCTGTTCGGGCCGCTGCTCGGCATCGCGGCCGTCGGCGGTCCCATCCTGGCCGGCTTCCTCATCGACCTGGACGTGGCGGGCGTCGGCTGGCGCGCCGTCTTCCTCGTCAACATCGCGCTCGGGTTCATCGGGCTCCCCCTCGCGGCCCGGCTGCTGCCGCGCGATCCCGGCGCCGCCGGGGGTCGGCCCGACGTCGTCATCGACGCACGGGGGTCGGCGTACCTCGCGGCCGCGATGTTCGGCACGATCTTCGGGCTGATCGAGGGGCCCGAGAGCGGCTGGGGGCCGGCCTCGCTCGTCTCGCTCGCCGTCGGCGTCGCGGCGTTCGTCCTCTTCGTGCGGCGACTGCGCACCGCGCCCGACCCGCTGCTGCGCCCGTCGCTGTTCGCCAACCGCGGCTTCACCGCCGGCCTCGTGATGGGGCTGGTGTTCTTCGCCGCCACGAGCGGCCTCATGTACGTGCTGTCGCTCTTCCTGCAGGGGGCGCTGCACCGCACGCCGGGCGAGGCGTCGGTCGCGCTGATGCCGCTCACGCTCGGGATCATGATCGCCGCCTTCGCGTGCATGGGGCTCATGGCCCGGCTCGGGCGCACGCTCGTGGTCGTCGGCCTCGTGGTCACCCTCGTGGGCGTCGGGTGGTTCCTCACCCTCGTCCTCGTCGAGGGCGTCGCTCTCGGCACGTGGGCGACGGTCGGCCCCGTGCTCGTCATCGGGCTCGGGCTGGGCGCCTGCTTCGGCACGATCTACGACATCGCCCTCGGGGACGTCGCACCCGACGAGGCCGGCAGCGCGAGCGGCTCCCTCTCCGCCGTGCAGCAGCTCGCGAACGGCGTCGGCTCGGCGGCCGTCACGACGGTGTACTTCGCGGCGCTCGGCGACGGCGACGGCTCGGCGGTGGGCGCGCTGACCGTGGCGCTGGTCGTCGTCCTGGCGATCACCGTCGCCTGCCTGCCGGTCACCCGGCTGCTGCCGCGGCACGCGCAGGCCGAGACCGGCGCCCCGTGAGCTGCCGCGTGGCGTGGTGCACGGCGGCGGGCCCCGGGTCCCGCCGCCGTGCCGCCGGCGTGTGAGAAGGTGCGATCGACGCCCGCGGACCGGACCGGGCGCGGTCATCGCCGGGGAGGCGCGCTCGTGGACGCGGCACAGCAGTCGGGCAGCATCGTCGAGGTCGCGCGGGAGCGTCGGTCCCGCCGCGTGACGGCGGCGATCCTCCTGCTGGCTGCGCTCGCCGTGGTCGTGGCCGTCTCGGTGCTCGCCGAGGGCGGCCGCCCCGTGGTCGCCGGCGCGTTCGGCGCGCTGGGCGCACTGGGTCTCGCGCTCGCGCCCCGGCTGTGGCGTCGCCCCTGACGAACCGCTCGCGCGTCGCGGCGCCCGACGCGCTCCCCCGGCTCACGGGCCGTCCCGAGCCGACCACAGGCGTGTCGAACACGTGTTCGAGCCACAGGGATCGCCCGGTGGTCCTCGTCGCGGTGCGCCGCTCCCCCAGGCTCGCCCCATGCACGACGACACGAGCTGGACCGCACCCGGCCCCGACGACGACCTTCCCTCCCTGCCCACGGCACCGCTGCTGCACGACGACGCGGTGCTCGATGCCGCCCTCGCGCTGATCGGCCCCGAGCGTGCCGGTCCCCCGGCGCTGTGGCTCCTGCTCCTCGACGCGGACGCGCGGCTGCTGCCCGTCGTCCTCCCGCTGGTCGGCATCCCGTTGCAGCCGGTGCCCGGCGACGTCCGCCAGGTGATGGTGGCGATCGACGACGTCCTGCGGCACGAGGCGCCGGGTGGTGCGCTCGTCGTCGCGGTCGTGCGCGCCGCGGGCGGCGACCGCGGCGCGTTCGAGCGCACGTGGGAGGCCGCCGTGCGGGAGGCCGCTGACGACCGGGGAGTCCCGGTGCGGGTCGTCCTGGCGGTCGGTGAGCACCGTGCCCGCGTCCTGCGCCCGTGACGCCGGTGGTCGGCCGGACGACGACCGGCCGACCACCGCGGGCTCAGGCCCGGGCCGCGTCCGCGAGCTCGGGCGGCCACACCACGGAGAACCGCTCGCACACGATCTCGTCGCTCTCCGACCAGGTCGCGCCACGGGCGGCGCAGGTCCGGGTCCAGTACGTCCGGTGCTCGCGGCGCCAGCTCTCCAGCGACCGGTCGTCCTCCCCCTCCGCGTACGCGAAGTCGGCGTCGACCTCGTCGAACGTGAGGATGCGCAGGTCGGTGCTGCGGATGATGATCGCGGGCGCACCCGTGCTGTCGCACGCGATCCAGTGGCTGCCGACGCGCGGCAGCTCGTCACCGCGCGCGCGGTACTCGCTCGTCAGCTCCGCGGTGCCGCGCTTCGGCCCGTGCGTCACCGTCCGCAGCAGCTGGTCCGCCAGGCGCGGGTTGTCGCCGAAGTACTCGACCGTGTAGTCCGAGCACGCCGCCACGGCGTCCGGGTGCGCGGCGGCGTAGTCCGCCCAGAACGCGTCGGCCGCGGCGCGGTCGACGGGCGGCAGTGCGGTGGGCGGGTTCTCGTGAGCCATGCCGTCCACGCTACGCAGCCGCCGGTCGCGGCGACGAGCGGATACACGCGTGACGGGGCGTGAGCGTCGTCTCAGACGGGATCGTGCCCTGCGCCCCGGGGCTTGCGGGCGGCCGCACGTGAGGACGCGTCGGGGTGCGGGCGGTGGCGGCCGACGACGCCGCCCGCACCGTCTCAGGCCGGGCCGGGCGACGCGTCGTCGATGGCTGCGAGCTGCTCGAGCGTCGGCTCCCACAGCGCCGACGCGACGTTCGCGCGCACCTGCTCCGGCGTGCGCGCTCCCGAGATGATCGACGCGACGGCGGGCTGGGCCGCGAGGCCCCCGAGCGCGAGCGTCGGCAGGTCCACGCCCCAGCCCTGCGCGAGCGCGGCGAGCGCCTCGATCCGGTCGAAGTCCGCGGCCGCGAGCCGCTGCGGCATGCGCGCCAGCCGGCTGCCCTCGGGGGCGTCCTGGCCGCGGCGGTACTTGCCGGTGAGCAGGCCCGACGCGAGCGGCACGTACGGCAGGATGCCCACGCCGACCTGCTCGGCCGCCGGCACGAGCTCCGCCTCCGCGCCTCGGTCCAGGAGGTTGTACCGGTTCTGCGCCGACACGAACGGCGTCGTTCCCGCCGACCGGGCGGACCAGTCGGCGTCGACGACCTGCCAGGCGGCGAAGTTCGAGGACCCGACGTAGCGCACCTTGCCCTCGACGACCAGCTCGTGCAGCGCCGCGAGGGTCTCCTCGATCGGCGTGGCGGGGTCCGGCGCGTGGAGCTGGTAGAGGTCGACGTGGTCCGTGCCGAGGCGCCGCAGCGACCCCTCGATCGCACGGCGTACGTACCGGCGCGACCCGCGCGCGCCCCAGTCCGCGCCGTTGAGCCCACCGACGTCCATGCCGAACTTCGTCGCGACCACGACGTCGTCGCGGTGACCGCGCAGCGCCGCGCCGAGGAGCTCCTCGCTCTGACCCGGCTCGCCGCCGTACACGTCGGCGGTGTCGAAGAACGTCACGCCCGCGTCCAGCGCCGCGTGCACGACCTCCCCCACGCCGTCGGGCGCGAGCGTCGCCCCGAACGTGTTGCACCCGAGCCCTGCCGTGGACACCGTCAGGCCGCTGTCGCCGAGGCGGCGGTACGTCATCGTCATGCCACCCACCCTAGGCAGCACGAGCGCGCCGTCGCTCCCCCGCGCCCAACGCGCGCACCGCGGCCGTTCCTGCCACAGTGTGTGTTCACCAGACCTTCACCGCGGGTAGGAACATCGCCGTACCGCCCCGCGTTGACGAACAGGAAGCGGAACGATTCGATCTGGAACCCGGCAGGGCGCGAGCTGCCGGAACCACACGGCACGGAGGTCCCTCATGGCCAACAGGTCCCTGCGCGGCATGCGCATCGGGTCCCACAGCATGGAGACCGAGCAGGGCGTCGACTTCGCCCCTCGTCTCCAGGCGTACTACGACTGCCCCAACGGGCACACCATCATCCTGCCGTTCTCGGTCGAGGCGGACGTCCCCGTGGTGTGGGAGTGCCGCTGCGGCACCGAGGCGCTGCTGCGCGACGCGTCGAAGCCCGAGGTGAAGGCCGGCAAGCCGCCGCGCACGCACTGGGACATGCTCCTCGAGCGGCGCACGGTGAACGAGCTGCAGGAGCTGCTCGACGAGCGGCTCGACCTGCTGCGTGCGGGCAAGCTGCGCCGCAGCGCCTGACACCCGTCCACGATGCCCCCGGTGCTCGCACCGGGGGCATCGTGCTGTCCGGGTCCGGGTCCGCGCACCGCGCGGCCGGACCGCCGCCGTGCGCGTCTCAGGCGGGGCCCTCGGGTCGGTCGTCCCGCCGCAGCCGCGCGGCGCCGACCATGCCGGCGAGCACGACCCACACCGCGAGCACGCACGCGACCCGGGCCGGCCAGTCCCCCGCGCGCGCGGCCGGCGTGAGCGAGTCCCGCAGCGGCAGGTCCGCGATCATCTGGTCGGCGGTGAACAGCGCGGTGCGCTGCGTGACGACCCCGTTGGGTGCGATCACCGCGCTCACGCCGACCGTGGAGATCTGCACGGTCGCACGCCCCAGCTCGACCGCGCGCAGGCGCGCCATCGCGAGCTGCTGGGTCGACTCGTCGGACCACCCGAAGGACGCGTTGTTGGTCTGCACGACCAGCAGCTCGCCGCCTTCGGTCACGGCCTCGCGGACGATCGCGTCGTACGCGACCTCGAAGCAGATGACGTCCCCGAGCACGACGGTGCGTCCCAGGCGCTCGGACGCCAGCGGGATCACGCCCGGCTTCGTGCCGGGCAGCATGTCGCGCGTCACGAGGTCGACCGCGTCGGAGAAGTGCCGCACGAACGAGCGCATCGGGACGTACTCGGCGAACGGCGCGGGCCGCTGCTTCGAGTAGGTCGCGACCGGGCCGACGCCCGGCTCCCACAGCACGGCGGTGTTGTAGCGGCCGCCGGAGTCCGGGTACTGCACGGTCCCCACCAGCAGCGGGGCGTCGACCTCCTGCGCGACGCCGTCGATGAGCCCGGCGGCCTCGGCGTCGACCTGGGGGTCGATGTCGGAGCCGTTCTCGGGCCACAGCACGACGTCGAGGTCACCAGGTGCGGTGGACCCGAGCAGCGCGCGCGTGCCCGCGACGTGGTTGTCGAGGACCTGCCGGCGCTGCCCGAACGCGTCCAGCCGGCCCGGTTCCGGGACGTTGCCCTGGACCGCCCCGACGCGGAGCGTGCCGGTCTGGGCGGCCGTGTCGAGCGGGATCACGAGCGACGTCGCGACGACCGCGCCGACCGCGGCGAGCGCACCGACCGTCCGGACGAACGCGACCTGCCCCGCGGCCAGCGCGGCACGAGCCAGGAGCACGCCGAGGCCCGCGACGACCGCGCTGAGCAACGGCGTGCCGCCCACCCACATGAACGCCGCGAGGGGCGAGTCCGCCTGCGAGAACGCCAGCCGACCCCACGGGAAGCCGCCGAAGGGCCAGCTCGACCGGAGCTCCTCGACGCCCACCCAGAGGACCACGAACACGAGCAGCTGCCAGAACCCGCCGCGCCACACGGCGTGGCCGCGCCGCGCCCACGACCACGCGGCGCCGAACAGCGCGACGTAGGAGGCCTCGAGGACGGTCAGCGCGAGCCACGGGACCAGGCCCACGGCCTCGTCGGCCCACGTGATCATGGGGCCGAAGCACGTCAGCCCCCACACGAGGCCCACGAGCGCGTTCCAGCGCGCCGAGTCGCGGCGCAGCGCCAGGTACAGCAGCGTCATGCCGACGGGGGCGAGCAGGCTCCACCCCGGGTCGGGGAACGCGAGCCGGGTGAAGAAGCCGCCGGCCGCCGCGAAGACGAGCGTCAGCCAGCGGGCGGACGGCGGGAGAGGCACCGCAGCAGGGTACGTCAGCCGCCCGTGAACGCGGCGCCCCGCACCGATCGGCGGCTCCGACCGACCGGCCCGCGCGCCCTTCGTACCGGCGAGGTGGTGCCTGCCGTTCTCTGTTGGACGCGCGGGCCCGGTCGGAGCTCATGCGGCGCGGCGCCGCGCAGGCCTCGTGAGTCCCCCCGGCACCCGCGACGGCGGGCCACACGCGAAACTACTAGCCACGGGAGCACTGTCAAGGGGACGTCTGGCCAGGTCAGCAGGATCGGCGCAGGTCAGCGCCGCCCGATCGCGCGGCGTCCGATCCCGTCGCTCGGCGTGTCGTCCGCGTGTCGTGCGCCGCCGTCGCGTGCACGCCTCCCAGCCGACGAACCGTCGGGTGAACTTCACCCGGACGAGGTTGCGGTCGCGCGCGCCGTCAGCCCAGCGCGTCGTGCAGGACGACACCCGCGCGCACCGTGCGCAGGCACTGCGGCGCGGGTGCGTCGGGCGACAGGTCCGGCAGGAGCGGGCTGCCGGCGCGTGCGTCGGCGCTCCAGGCGGACGTGCGCGACGCCTGCACGACGAGGTGCTCGGCACGCCACACCGCGAGGTGCGCGGGCGCACCGACGCGCAGCTCCCCCGCCCCCGTGTGGTCGAGGCCCGCCAGACGCCACCCGCCGCGCGTCGCGGCACGGAACGCGGCACGCACCGAGATCCGCTGGTCCGGCTCGTGGTGAGCGGCGGCGGCGCGCACGCCCGCCCACGGGTCCAGCGGGGTCACGGGTGCGTCCGAGCCGAGCGCGAGCGGCACGCCGGCCGCCGCGAGGTCGGCGAACGGGTTCATCGCCGCCGCCCGCCCGGGCCCCACGCGCCGCGCGTACATGCCGTCCGGCCCGCCCCACGCGGCGTCGAACGCGGGCTGCACCGACAGCCGCAGCCCGAGCAGCACGATCTGCGCGAGCGAGTGCGCGTCGACCATCTCGGCGTGCTCGACCCGGTGCCCGGCCGCGGCGATCGCCGCGGTGCCCTCGACGTCGGCGGCCGCGCGCAGCCCGAGCAGGAGCTCGTCGAGCGCCCGGTCGCCGATGACGTGGAACGCGGCGTGCGAGCCCGCACGGGTCACCGCCGTGACGTGGTTCGCGATCTGCTCGGCCGTCAGGTGCAGCGTGCCCGTGACGGCGGGCGCGTCCGCGTACGGGTGCCGCAGCGCGGCGGTGCGCGACCCCAGCGACCCGTCGACGTTGAGGTCGCCGCCGATGCCCGTCAGGCCTGGCACGTCGGCGAGCAGCGACCGCGCGTCGTCGGCCGTCACGCACCGCTCCGCGCGGTACCCCACGACGAGCGGGAGGGCCGACGCCGGGTCGGCGGTCATCGCGAGCAGCCGACGCAGTCCCGCGCGCGTGTCGACGTGCGGCGCCGACTGCTCGTGCACCGCCGCGACCCCCGCCGCCGCGGCCTGCGCGAGCGCGGACCGGTAGAACGCCTCGCGCT
>JAEYNO010000145.1 GCA_023412515.1 Actinomycetes bacterium | reverse complement strand
GGCGCGAGGGCGCCGGCGGGCGGTCGGCCGTAGCCGAGCGCCCGCAGCGCGGTGGCCGCGGCGGCGTGGTCGCCGCGGTGCTCGAGCACGGCGAGCGCGCCCAGCTTGGTGTACGGCACCTGCGCGTCGAAGACGGTCGACGTCGAGAACACGAACAGCCGGTCACGGTCGTCGGCGTGGCCGGTGGTGGCGGAGACGCCCGAGCCGGGGGGCTTCCCGGGGCGCAGCCAGTACCGGGTCCGGCCGTGCGCGGTCACGAGGGTCCAGCCGTGCGGCACGAGGATCGCGGCCCAGTCGGTCCTCGCCTCGAAGTCGTCGCCGGGGGACGGGTGGTCCCGGGGTGGGCGACCCGCCCACGTGCGGGTCGCAGCGGCTCCTGCGGCCGGTCGCGGGACGTCGAGCGTGCGCAGGACGGCATGGAACGCGTCGCGCTCCTGGCGTGTGACGACCGGCGCGGTCGCGGGCCCGCCGTGGAGGCGGACCCACGGCCGGCCGGAGGCGTGGTGGCGTGACGGGGCGACGACGACCTGGCCTCCCTCCCCGCGGGTCTCCGCCAGCACCGCTCGGTGCGGGTCGCACGCGAGCCGCGTGCTGCCGGGCACCGGGCCGTCGGCCAGTCGGTAGTGGACGTGGAGGCCGCCGGACGGGGACTCCTCGACCCAGCCCGACAGCAGGCGCGACCACAGCTCGCCGTGGCCGGCGCGGTGGGCGGCCGCCTCGAGCGCGGGCACGTGCGCGGCCGCACGTCCTTCCAGCTCGGTGAGCTCGGCGTCGCCCGACACCGCGCCCTGGACCACGCCGAGGTCGTAGGCGTCACGGGCGAACCACGCATGGACGTCGTCGACCGTGGCGCGCTCGGCCATGTGGCGCCGCCACCCGGCCAGCGCCGGGGCCTTGCTGCCGTCGGGACGGATCGGGACGACGGAGTAGCCGTGCGCGAGCAGGTCGAGGGCGGCGTCGAGCACGGTGTGGGGCCCGGGGTGGGTCCGGTCCGTCACGGGGTCGCCGTGGTGGTGGCCAGGCGTGCGTCCGCAGCTTCGGCGAGGGCTGCCGCGAGCGGCTCGCCGGCGCGCCGGATCGCCTCGTCGCGGGTCGGGCGGGTCGCGTCCATCGGGTCGGCTCCTGTCGTGCGTGCGTGCAGGGGGTCCTCCGCCGGTGGGTGAGCCCGTCCGTGCGGAGGGTCGGCGCCGTGCTGCGCCGTGGTGCGTCCGGGATGGTCAGCGCGCGTCGTCGCGCGCATCGGGGACCACCTCGACGATCTGGTCGAGGGACAGGCCCAGCCGGAGCCGCAGGCCGGCGATCACGGCGTCGCCGGGCGGTGTCCGGCCCGAGAACGCGCGGACGACCGTGGCCCGGCCGACGCCGATCTCCTGGGCCAGCTGCTCCTGGGTCCGCAGGCCGCGTCGGGCCATCGCGGCGCGTACCTCGGGGGCGCGGAGGCGCAGAGTTGCGGGTCGCTTGTGAGCCGTCATGATTCAACTGTGGCCCATCAATGAACCGTGAAGCAAGGCATGTGGGTTGCTGGAGAGCCATGCGCTCGAGGTGTTTCTGCTCGATCACGCGGATCTGGGCTTGCTGTGGTTCACATCTGAGCCACATACTCGTCGTCATGCGCCCCACGGACCTGCGTGCCTTCGCCCGGAGCCACCGCCCCGGCATGACCCGCGACGAGGTCGCGGCCGCGGCAGGGCTGTCGCCCGCCACGTTCAAGCGCCGCGAGCGCGAGGGGTTCCAGGCGGACGAGATCATCCGGGTCGCGGGTGCCGTCGGTGCCTCGCCCACCGCAGCGCTCGTCGCCCTCGGGGTGCTCGACGCGCAAGACGTGCGCGGTGTCGCGGCGCTCGACTCGCTGGCGGGGCTGCCCGAGCTCGCGCTCCTCGAGGAGCTGCTCGACCGTGCGCGGCTGCGGGTCGCTGACGTCGAGCCTGTCGAGCCCGTCCCCGCCCCCGGGCTCGCCGCCGTCGTCCGGCTCGTCCCCGGGGCGACGTCCCGCGAGCCGCTGTCAGACGTCCGCGAGACGATCGCCGACGCCGCCGACGACGCGGCCGACTGGGAGCGCGAGGACGAGGAGCGAGAGCGCGACTGATGGACGACCTGCTGCAGCTCGCCGAGGACGCCGGGGTGCACGTCACGTGGCGTGACCTCGGGCGCCGACGTGGCGAGTACCGTCACGCACCGCGCCTCATCACGCTCAACCCGCGCATGTCCGAGGTGCTGCAGCGCTCCACGTTGGCGCACGAGCTGGGGCACCACCATCACGGCGACACGTGGACCGACGACCCGGAGGTCCGCGCCGCCCGTGAGCGTCGCGCGGACGCCTTCGCCGCGAGGCTGCTCGTCAGCCCTGTGGAGTACGCGCTCGCCGAGCGGCTCGTGGGGCCGCACGCCGGGGCGATCGCGCGTGAGCTCGGGGTCGCGCGCTACGTGGTGGACGCCTGGCGGGCGCAGCGGCTCGCCCGGGTGCCGGGGCAGCGGCGACACGCGTGAGTCCCCGTCGCGCCGACGCCCCCGGCTCCCCGCCCCGGGCGGTCCTCTACCTGCGGCAGTCGACCTACCGCGAGGAGTCGATCAGCCTCGAGCTGCAGGAGTCGGCCGGGCGCGAGCACTGCGCCCGTCACGGCTACGACCTGGTCGAGGTCCTCGCCGACCCTGGCGTGTCCGGGCGCACCTGGCGTCGCCCTGCGGTGCGGCGCGCGATGGCGATGCTCGAGCAGCACGAGGCGGACGTCGTCGTGCTGTGGCGCTGGTCGCGGCCGTCACGGTCCCGCAAGGACCGGGCGCTCGCGGCCGACCGGGCCGACGTCGCCGGCGGGCGCATCGAGTCCGCCACCGAGCCGAACGACGTCACCGCCGCGGGACGCTTCGCCCGGGGGGTGATGACCGAGCTCGCGGCGTTCGAGTCCGAACGCATCGGCGAGCAGTGGAAGGACGTCCACGCACGTCGCGTCGGGGCCGGTCTGCCGGTCAGCGGAGGGCCGCGGTTCGGGTACCGGGTGGTCGACGGCGCGTTCGTCCCGGACCCGGCGACCGCCCCGGTGCTCGCCGCCCTGTACCGGCGCGACCTCGAGGGCGACGGTCTCGTCGCACTCACGCGCCGGCTGCGCGACGCGGGCCACGTCTCGCCCTACTCCGGCAAGCCCTACACCCACCGCGGCGTCGCGCCCCTCCTCGACGCCGGTTTCGGCGCCGGTGTGCTGCAGGCCCACGGCGAGCACGTCGCGGGCGCCCACGAGGCCGCGGTCGACGAGGCGACGTGGCGGCGCTACCGCGCCGAGCGCGCCCGGCGCGCCACGGTCCCTCCCGGCGGAGCTCACACCGCCGCGCGCGACGAACTCTTGGCCGAACGGGCCGGTGCCGGGCGCGTCCTCGACGACCTCGCCGCGACGACCAGGGTCGTCGACGGTGCCGACGCCGCGGCGTCAACCCTGCTCGAAGGCTGGGACTGTCTGCCGTCCGCGCGGGTGTCTGCGATCCTGCGCGAGCTGGTCACCGTCTGGGTGACGAAGAACCCTGCGGGCGGCTGCGACGTAGTCGCCCGCGGTACCTGGGAGGAGTGATCTTTGCTCACCGTCGCGACGGTCAACGTCAACGGGATCCGCGCCGCGTTCCGGCGGGGCATGGGGGAATGGCTCGACGTCCGCAAGCCGGACGTCCTGCTGCTGCAGGAGGTGCGCGGCAGCGACGAGATCCTCGCCGACCACCTGTCGCCCGACGAGTGGCACCTCGCGCACGAGGCCGGCCACGCCAAGGGGCGGGCCGGCGTCGCGATCGCGACGCGGCTGCCCATGAGCGCGGTGCGGATCGGGCTCGGCACGGGTGTCACCGGGGACGCCGGCCGGTGGGTCGAGGCCGACCTCGAGGTCGCGAGGCAGGACGGGGCGCGCGCCCGGACGCTGACGGTCGTGTCGGCGTACCTGCACTCCGGGACGGTCGGGACGCCGTCGATGGACGAGAAGTTCGCGTTCCTCGAGCACGTCACCGCGCGGCTCGCCGAGCTGACGGCCGACGGTCGTCTCGCGGTCGTCGCGGGCGACGTGAACATCGCGCACCGCGAGGTCGACATCAAGAACTGGCGCGGCAACGTCAAGAAGGCGGGCTTCCTGCCCGAGGAGCGTGCCTACCTCGACCGCTGGTTCGACGAGCTCGGGTGGCGCGACCTCGGTCGCGAGCACGGCGGCGACGGCCCCGGGCCGTTCACGTGGTGGTCGTGGCGCGGGCAGGCGTTCGACAACGACGCGGGCTGGCGCATCGACTACCAGCTCGCGACGCCCGCGCTCGCCGACCTCGCCCGGACCGTCACGGTCGACCGGGCGACGACGTACGACGCCCGGTTCTCCGACCACGCGCCGCTCGTCGCGGAGTACGACCTCTGACGGAACGCCCCCGGCACCGCCGGCGAAGCGCGCGCCGGCCCAGGACGCACCACGGCGGCCCCGGACCACGTCCGCGGGCCGCCGTGGTGCGTCGGGCGGGCGGGAGTCAGACCCCGCCGCGCAGCGCCGAGATCGGCTCGATCGACGCCGCCTTGAGCGACGGGTACAGCCCCGCGAGCAGTCCGATGAACCCGCCGGCCAGGGCGGCGACCCCGACCATGCGCAGGTCGAGGATCGGTGTCCAGCTCTGCACGGCCGACACGATCGTCACGGCCGCGACGCCCAGCGCCGCACCGACCATGCCGCCGAGCAGACCGACGACCACGGACTCGACCATGAACTGGGCCGCGATCTGCCGGCGCGTCGCCCCCAGCGCGCGGCGCAGGCCGATCTCGCCGACCCGCTCCAGCACCGACAGCAGCGTGACGTTGGCGATGCCGACGCCACCGATGAGCAGCGCGACCGCCCCCAGGGCCAGGAAGATCGTGTTGATGTCCGCCTGGACGCTCTGCTGCACCGACGAGGTCGATGCCGGGGCCTGCACCGTCACCGTCTCCGGCGCGTTCGGGTTGAGCGCCGTCGGCAGCTGCGACGCGACCACCGGGCCCGCCGCGACCGCGATGTGCATGTGCAGCTCCTGCGCCGAGGTCAGGCCCAGGTCGGTGCGTGCCGTGCCCAGCGGCAGCACGACCGCGGAACGCATCTCCGTGCGGCGCACCATGCCGTCGACGATCCCGATGACCTGGTAGGCGCGGTCGCCGATGAAGATCGACGGCTGCCGGTCGACGCGGCTCACGCCGAGGCGTGTCGCGGCGTCGACGCCGAGCACGACCACGCGGTCTCCCCGCGCGTCGTGGCCCTCGTCGAAGAAGCGCCCCTGCACGACGCGTCCGTCCAGCGCCTCGAGCGCGTGCGCGCTCGTCGCGAGGAGCGTCGGGCTCGTGACCCGCGCGGCCGACGGGTCGTGCACGGGGACGGCGGTGATCTCGCGGTCGCCCGCGTCGACCTCGGCCACCAGTGCGGCGGCGTCGACCCCGTTGAGGCGCTCGGCGCGGTCCGGTGCGTCCCAGGGGAGGGGCGCGAGGGCGCGCTCGTTGCCGTTGAACCCGCGGTTCGTCGCCGGCTTCGCGACCGCCTGGGTCGCGGCGACCGCGTCGAACTGCTTGTTGATCTGCCCGGCCGCGGTCTGCGCGAGGCCGACCGTCACGACGACCGACGCGATGCCCAGGACCGTGCCGAGGATCGTGAGGATGAGCCGCCCGGGCCGGGCGCCGATGCCGGCGGCGGCCTCGGCGAGCAGGTCGCGCGGCCCGAACCGGTCGGCGCGTGGCACGCGCCGTGCGACGGCGGTCATGCGATCTCCCGCAGGTGCCCGTCGGCGATGCGCACACGCCGCTGGGCGCGTGCGGACACGTCGTCCTCGTGCGTGATGACCAGGAGCGTCAGACCCCCGGCGTGCAGCTCGTCGAACAGCTCGAGCACGGCCTCCGAGCTCTCGGAGTCCAGGTTGCCCGTCGGCTCGTCCGCGAGCAGCACGCGCGGTTGGGAGACGACGGCCCGGGCGACGGCGGTGCGCTGGCGCTCACCGCCCGAGAGCACGGTCGGCGGGAAGTCGAGCCGGTGGGACAGCCCGACGCGCTCGAGCGCCGCCACGGCGCGGTCGCGCCGCTCGGCGCGGGGGACGCCGCTGTAGATGGTCGCGAGCAGCACGTTCTCGAGCACCGACCGGTGCGGCAGCAGGTGGAAGGCCTGGAACACGAAGCCGATGTGCCCGGCCCGCAGCGCGGCCCGCTCGCGTTCGCCCGCCTGGGCGGTCGGGATGCCGTCGAGCAGGTACTCGCCGTTCGACGGCCGGTCCAGCAGGCCCAGGAGGTTGAGCAGCGTCGACTTCCCGGACCCCGAGGGCCCGACAACCGACAGGTACTCGCCCGCGCCCACGCTCAGGTCCGCCGGGTGCAGCGCGTGCACGGGCGGGTCGCCGGGGAACTGCCGCGTGACGCCACGCAGCTCGACGACGGGCGGGACCTCCGACGGCGACTCGGTGGGCGTGTCGCCGAGCAGGTCCAGGACCGTCACGCGTCCTCCCCGGACTCGTCCGACGCGTCGTCCGCAGCCTCGTCGCCGTCGTCCTTGGCGCTCACGCCCACGACCACGAGGTCGCCCGCCTTGACCGGCTCCTTGGACTCGGCGATCTCGACGTAGCCCGCGGCCGCGAGCCCGGTGGTGACCTCGACGAGCTTGCTGGTGCCGCCGGACATCACCTCGATGCGACTCTCGCCGCCGGGGCCCGCGGTGAGGGCGGCCAGCGGCACGGCGAGGACCTCGCCGTCGGTGGAGCTGACGGGCACGCGCACCCGCACGTTGGTGCCCTGCAGCGACGCCAGCTGCTCGGGCGTGAGCTCACCGACCGAGAACACGACCTTGCGGCGGTCGGACGTGGGTGCCTTCGCGTCGCCCGAGCCCCCGCCCGAGCTGCCGCCGGCAGCGGCGTCCGGCTTCGCGTCGGCCTCCGTCACCTCGACGACGGTGACGGGGACGTCGGTGCCGTCGACGCTCATGGCACCGACCGTGCCGGGCGTCAGGAGCTCGGCGTCGGCGCGCGACGCGGACGCCGTGACCTGGACGGTCGCGCCGGACACGCTCATGAACTTGCCCTGCACCACGCCGCCACGCTCGACGGACACCGCATCCACCCGGCGGGGGAGCGAGGGCAGGTACACGACCTCGTTGGCCGGCAGCGGGGTCAGCGCGTCGGACTGCGCCTCGGCGAGCGCGTCGCGCGCGGCCTTCAGCTGGTCCTGGGCCGAGCGCACCGCGTCGCGCTGGAGGGTGGTGTCGGGGACGACGTCGGCGGCCGCGCGCGCGGCACGCGCCGCGGTGACCTGGTTCTCCGCCTCGGCGATCTCGACCGGGCAGCCCTCGAGCGCGTCGTTGCGGGTCCCCGCGGCGTCGGGGTCCGACGGCGCCGGCGCGTTCGCCATCTGCTCGCACCGGTTCCGCGTGACCGTGAGCCGCAGCTCCGCCACGCGCACGGCGCCGTCGAGCTCGGCCACCGAGGTGCCGCTGCCGCCGCCGGGCCTGTTGTATAAATAAATCTCGGGCTGCGAGG
>JAEYNO010000100.1 GCA_023412515.1 Actinomycetes bacterium | reverse complement strand
CACCAGCCCCCGCCACCCCCGCCGCCGACGCCTCCGCCGGAGAAGCCGCCGCCGCTGAACCCGGACCCGCCCGACGACCCCGGCGTGGGCGCCGTGATCGCCGAGGTCGCGACGGACTCGAAGCGGTCGAGGGCGCCCACGAACCCGGTGGCCCAGAACGCGTGCGCGGTCGGCGCGTACGACCCGACGTACCAGCCGGGCTGCTCGAGCACGCGGCCCTGCGCGGCGAGCTCGGCGAACACGCGCGCCCACCGGTCGGTCAGGCCGAACACGATCGCGTACGGCAGGTACCGGCTGAAGACGTCCTCGCCCTCCTCGAACCGCAGCTGGTTCGCCTCGGCGGTCGCGAGGTAGCGGCGGAACCCCAAGGCCTGCGCCAGGACCGCGGTGCCGTCGGCCGTGCGCGCGGGTGCGCGGTTGGACACCGCGAGCACGAGCACGCCCACCAGGGTGATCGCGATGCCGATGAGCGCCAGCCCGGGGACCGTCTCGATCGCCATCGCGACCAGCGCGACGGCGACGCCCAGCCCCATGATCCCGAACGCCGACGCGAGCCACGCGTTGCGCACCTTCTTGGGGTTGGCGCGGAACCAGCCGACGCTCGCGACGTGCTCGTACATCATGTCCTGCACCTTGGCGAGCGACGACGCGAACGTCGTGCTCAGGTCGGACAGCTGGACGCGGTCCTCCTCCTCGAAGAGGTCGGACAGCAACCACGCCTCGAACGGCAGCAGACCCTCGGTGCCGGCCCGCAGCCGCACCAGGGTCCAGTCCTTGGGCTTCTTCTTGGGGTTCTCGCGCGGCACCTCCTCGATGCGCAGCCAGCCGCGCACCGCGAGGTCGACGATGGTCGCCGTGACGTCGACGGGGTCGGCCTTCTCGTCGACGAGCGTGCCGATCTCCCCCGGCCGCGCGTCCTGCGGCGGCTGGAACTGCACGCTCACGGGCATCCGCCGGTCGCGGTACCCCGTGTCGACCTCCTGGCCGTCGGCCGGCCGCAGCCCCGGCGTCAGGCCGAGGTACGCGCGGTCGCGGCCCGTGCGGCGCACGCGCCGGACGACCAGGCCGCTGCCGACCAGCAGCAGCACGCCCGCGACCGCTCCCGCGGGGTTGTCCGCCGACAGCGGCAGCGTCGGGTCGGGCTTGGCGCGCAGGATCGGCTGCACGCCCGGGAACGTGCCGCCGGGCCACCCCGTGACCGTCGTCAGCTGGTCACCCACCGGCAGGACGTCCTGCGTGAACGACGCGGTCCCGCCGTCGGTCGTCGCCGACCGGCACGGCGTCGTCGAGCCGTAGGGGCCGACGAAGCACGCAGCGCCCTCGACGGGTGCGGGCCCCGACACGGCGACGGACAGCTGCGACAGCGGGATCTCCCACCCGGGGCCGATGACGTTCCAGTACAGCTCGTCGCCCGAGTGCTGCGCGTTCGCGGGGTTGATCCAGCCGTCGACCGTGAACGTCAGGACGTACGTCTGCACGCCGTCGACGTCGTCGACGTCCTCGTCCCCGATCCGCAGGACCATCGCCGAGGTCTCGTCCTCGCGGTCCACGCCGGCCGGCGCGCCCGTGGGGCTCGACGCCCGCACGTCGCTGAACTCGAACACGCGGTCCTGCTCGTCGTCGTACGACACGCGCGTCGGGAACGTGAGGTACGGACCGTGCCCCGGGTCGTCGCCGAAGTCGAAGTCGAGCTCGATGCGCACGTCGACGCTGCCGTCGACGGCCGCGTCGGCCGTGACGTCGTAGCGCGTGATCTCCCGCCCGCTGGACAGGTCGCCGGGCGCGGGCGCCGCGAGCGCGACGGGCGGTGCGAGCAGGATCACCCCCAGCGCCACGACGAGCACGAGGGCGAGCACGGCGAGCCGCCGCACCGCACGCGCCAGAACAGGGTCGGATCCGTCCGGACGCACGTCGGTCACCGGTCGCGTCGCTCCCTCATCGCTCGCTGCGCCTCGAGGTTGTCCTGCCGCTCGCGCAGGGCCTGGCGCTTGTCCCAGTCCTTCTTGCCGATCGCCAGAGCGATCTCCACCTTGGCGCGGCCGTCGAGGAAGTACAGCGCGAGCGGCACGATCGTGTGCCCCTTCTCGCGCGTGCGCGCCTCGAGCCGCTCGATCTCCTCGCGGTGCAGGAGCATCTTGCGCTTGCGCCGCGGCGCGTGGTTGGTCCACGTGCCCTGCGAGTACTCGGGGATGTGCACGCCGTGCAGCCACGCCTCGCCCGACTCGATCTCGCCCCAGCCGTCCACCAGCGACGCGCGACCGGCGCGCAACGCCTTGACCTCGGTGCCCGTGAGCACCAGGCCGGCCTCGAACACGTCCTGGATCAGGTAGTCGTGCCGCGCCTTGCGGTTGGCGGCGACCATCGTGCGGCCGTCCACCTTCGCCTTCGCCACCGCGCGGCCCTCCGTCCCTGTGCCGTCCCGTGCCCGGGTCCCGGGCGCTCGTCGTGGCGGTCCTCACGACCGCCGACGTCCGACACTACCGGCGCCCACCCGCGTCGTCCCACGGGAATCCGCGGACGACGCGCAGGTCACAGCCCCAGGTAGGGCCGCGGGTTGGTCGTCGAGCCGTTGACGTACACCTCGAAGTGCAGGTGGCAGGCCGCCGACGTGCCGGTGTTGCCCGCGTAGCCGAGCAGCTGGCCGGCGCTCACGCGCGCCCCGGCGCCGACGACGAACGACGACATGTGGTTGTAGCTCGACATGAGCGACGAGCCGTCGACCCAGCCGTGGTCGACCATCACCTGGTTGCCGTACCCGCTGCGGAACCGGGCCCACTGCACCGTCCCGTCGCGGCCCGCGTAGACCGGCTCGCCGCACCGGTCGCGCAGGTCGATGCCGGCGTGCATGCGCATGTAGCCCAGCACGGGGTGCATGCGCATGCCGTACTCGGAGGTCACGTAGATCGGGTTGTGCGCGGTGGGGTTGCCGAACTTCGCGCCGGGGCGCGCACCGCCGGGCTGCGGGCTCGTGCCGCCGCCCCCGCCACCGGTACCCGTACCGCCGCCACCTCCGCCGCCGTTGTTGTTCTGGGCCGCGCGCCGCGCGGCCTCCTCGGCCTCGCGCTGCTGGCGCTGCTGCTCGACGATCTGCGCGAGCTCGCCCGCGAGCTTGCCCCGCTCGGCGTCCGCGGCCTGGGCCTGCGCCTCGACCTCGGCCTTGCGGCCCGCGATGGCCGCCTGCCGCTGCTGCTGCTCGGCCACGAGCTGGTCGAGCGCCTGCTTGGCGCTGGCCGCCTCGGCCTGCGCCTGCTGCGCCTCGGCGAGCTTCTGGTCGGCCGCGGCCTTGAGCTCGTCGACCTTCTCGCGCACGGCCTGCTGACGGGCCTGCGCGTTCTTGTTCCGGGCCGCGAGCTCGGTGAGCTCGTCGAGCACCTGCGTCTGCGTGCGCATGGCCGTCGACACGAGCCCGTACTTGCGGACGAAGTCCTGCGAGCTCTCCGCGTCGAGCATCACGCTCATGCTGGAGACGTCCCGCCCGCCCTGGTACGCGCTGCGCGCCATCTGGCCGATGGCCGCCCGGATCTCCTGCTCGCGCGCGTCGTCGACGACGATCTGCTCGGCGATCGACGCCTCCTCGTCGCGCGCCGCCTGCAGGCGCGTCGCGAGGATCTCGGCCTCGCGCTGCGCGGCCTGCGCGGCGGCGACCGCCTCGTCGAGCCGGCTCTGCGCGGCGGGCAGCTGTGCCTCGACCTCCGCGAGCCGCGCGACGGCGTCCGCGAGCTCGCCGCCGAGCTCCTCGAGCGTCTCCTCGAGGGCCGCGGCACGCTGGTCGGCCTCGGCCTGGCGGCGCTCGACGTCGGCGCGCTTGTTCGACAGGTCGTCGGCGAGCGCCGGGGCCGAGCCGGCGACGAGCGCGGGGACCGCCACCGCGAGCGCGGCGACGAGCGCGACGCCCGCGTGCAGCACGCGGCGGGTGCGGGAGGGACGGTCGGGTCGGCGCATGCTCACACCTTCGTGTAGCGGCTGAGGGTGACGAGGGACGAGATCGCGGCGAGCACGAACGCGACGAGCACCAGGAGCGGTGCGATCGTCAGGACGTCCGACGTCCCGACGTACGGGATCCACGTGACGGACTTGCCGAGCCAGTCGGTCACGAGGTACTCGACCCCGAGCCACAGGCCGCCGATCGCGAGCCCCGCGCCGAGCGTCGCGGCGATCGCGCCCTCGAGCATGAACGGCAGCTGGATGAACAGCGTGGACGCGCCGACGAGCCGCATGATGCCGGTCTCGCGGCGGCGGCTGAGGGCCGACAGCCGGATCGTGGTGGTGATGAGCAGCACGGCGGCGAGCAGCATGATCGCCGCGAGCCCGCCGGCGGCCCACGTGGCGCGGTCGAGCACGAGGAAGAGGTTGTCGAACAGGCGACGCTGGTCCTGCACCGACTCGACGCCCGGGCGACCGGACACGACGTCCGCGACGACCTGGTACTGCTCGGGGTCCGTGAGCTTGATGCGCAGCGACGAGTTCATGTCGTCAGCGGTCGCGGCCGACGCCCAGAACTGGTCGCCCCACTGCCGCTTGAACGTCTCGTAGGCCTCTTCCTTGGACTCCGTGAAGATCTGCTCGACGTAGCGCGCGACGTCCGGTGCGTCGAGCGCCGCGAGGATGTCGTCGCGCTGCTCCTGCGTCACCTCGCCGGCCGCGCACGTGGGCGCCGCGGAGTTCTCGGGGCACAGGAAGACGGAGACCTCGACCTTGTCGTAGAAGTCGTCCTTCATCTTGCCGATCTGCGTCTGCAGCAGCGCGGCGGCGCCGAGGAAGGTCAGGCACACGAACGTCACGAGCACGACGGACACGGTCATCGACAGGTTGCGGCGCAGGCCGATGCCGATCTCGGACAGGATGAACTGGGCGCGCATCTCCCGATCCCCTCAGCGGTCCGAGCCGTAGACGCCGCGCGACTGGTCGCGCACGAGCTCACCGGTCGACAGCTCGACCACGCGCTTGCGCATCTGGTCGACGATCTCGTCGTCGTGCGTGGCCATGACCACCGTGGTGCCGGTGCGGTTGATGCGGTCGAGCAGGCGCATGATCCCCAGGGACGTCGTCGGGTCGAGGTTGCCGGTGGGCTCGTCGGCCAGCAGGATCGACGGCCGGTTGACGAACGCGCGCGCGATCGCGACGCGCTGCTGCTCGCCGCCGGACAGCTCGTGCGGTCGACGCTTCTCCTTGCCGGCGAGCCCGACCATGTCGAGCACGTCGGGCACGGTGGTGAGGATGTGGTGGCGCGGCTTGCCGATGACCTGCAGCGCGAACGCGACGTTCTCGAAGACGGTCTTGTTGGGCAGCAGGCGGAAGTCCTGGAAGACCGCGCCGATCTGGCGGCGCAGGTGCGGGACCTTGAAGCCGGACAGCGTCCCGAGCTCCTTGCCGGCGACGAACACCTTGCCGGCCGACGCGCGCTCCTCGCGCAGCACGAGCCGCAGGAACGTCGACTTGCCGGACCCGGACGCGCCCACGAGGAACACGAACTCCCCGCGCTCGACGTCGAGCGTCACCCGGTCCAGCGCGGGCCGGGCGCCGCGCGCGTAGACCTTCGTCACGTTCTCGAACCGGATCACGACCGACCTCGCCTCGTCCTGACGGGGGGCGCACCCCCGGCGGCCCGCGGTCCGCGAGCCCCATCGAGGGTAGGAAGGCGTTCACCCGCTCGGGCGCAGGACACGCCGCCCCGGCGCCTGTGAATCACGCGCGGCGCCCGACTCGTCCCGTTCCGTCCCGGACGTGCGTCCGGGACGAGCCGGGGCTCAGGCGTCCGCGACCTGCTGCGCGCGGCGCCAGCGGACGCCGGCCTCGATGAAGTCGTCGATGTCGCCGTCGAACACCGCGGCCGGGTTGCCGACCTCGTGCTCGGTGCGCAGGTCCTTGACCATCTGGTAGGGCTGCAGCACGTACGAGCGCATCTGGTCGCCCCAGGACGCCTTGATGTCGCCCGCGAGCTCCTTCTTCTTCGCGTCCTCCTCGGCCTTGCGCACGAGCAGGAGGCGGGACTGCAGGACGCGCAGCGCGGCGGCGCGGTTCTGGATCTGCGACTTCTCGTTCTGCATCGACACGACGATGCCCGTGGGGATGTGCGTCATGCGGACCGCGGAGTCGGTCGTGTTGACGGACTGCCCGCCGGGGCCCGACGAGCGGAACACGTCGACCTTGATCTCGGACTCAGGGATCTCGATCGAGTCGGTCTGCTCGATGAGCGGGATCACCTCGACGGCGGCGAACGACGTCTGACGGCGACCCTGGTTGTCGAACGGCGAGATCCGCACGAGGCGGTGCGTGCCGGCCTCGACCGACAGGTGCCCGAACGCGTAGGGCGCCTTGACCTCGAACGTCGCCGACTTGAGCCCGGCCTCCTCGGCGTAGGACGTGTCGAGGACGGTCGTCGGGTAGCCGTGCCGCTCGGCCCACCGCAGGTACATGCGCAGCAGCATCTCGGCGAAGTCGGCGGCGTCGACGCCGCCGGCGCCGGCGCGGATCGTGACGACGGCCTCGCGCTGGTCGTACTCGCCGGCGAGCAGCGTGCGGACCTCGAGCTCGCCGAGGTCCTTGCGGATGCCGACGAGCTCGGCCTCGGCCTCGGCGAGGGTGTCCTCGTCGTCCTCCTCGGCGGCCATCTCGACGAGCGTCTCGAGGTCGTCGATGCGGCCGCGCAGGCGCGTGACGCGGTCGAGCTCGGACTGCGCGGCGGACAGCGCGCTCGTGACCTTCTGCGCGGCCTCGGGGTCGTCCCACAGGTCGGGGGCGGACGCCTGCTCGGAGAGCTCGGCGATCTTCGCCCGCAGCGCCGCGGGGTCACTCACCGACTCGATGGAGTCCAGCGTGGTGCGCAGGTCGCGGAGCTCGGAGGGGAAGTCGGTGGTGGCCACGGCGGTCCAGGCTACCCGCTCGCCGCGCACGGCCGCGGCAGCGAGGGGATCGCTCGCACGCCGCCGACGGCGCGCCCGACCCCGCGTGAGCCACGCCGCGGCCGGACGGCGGCTCGCCCTGCACACCGGGTCGACGACGACAGGTGCACGTCGATCACCCTTTCGTGGGATTCCTGTGACTTTCACGATGGGTTCTTGTGAACCGCCCACGGTGAAGCGACCGCCTCGGGTAGGACTTCGGGCATGCCAGCACCACGCCCCTCCCGGCCCCGCCGCAGGTCAGCGGCCGTCCTGATGTTCGCCTCGCTGGTCGTGTCCGCGTGCGGCACGCCCTCCGAGGCCCCCGCCGGCGACCCCGCGACCGCGCGCCCGACGTCCGCCGGCGCCGTCGACGGCGCGGACACGCCGCGCCTGCAGACGCCGGCCGACCGTTCGCTCCCGTTCACGCGCTACCGCAGCGCCATCGAGACGCTCACGAACCCGGACGCCGCCACCGCCTCCGACCGGGAGCGGTTCGAGGCCGTCGAGGCGTCGATCGCTGCGTGCATGAGCGCCGAAGGGTTCGACTACGCACCGCGCGAGTACGAGCGACCGGAGGCCGTCGCCGCGGACTGGGCCGACGACACGATCCTGCTGCCTCTGCTCCCCGACGACAGGGTCCGCGTCGCGACCGTCGGGTACGGCGTCGACGACATCGAGGCGCAGGAGGCGGAGCTCGACGCGGCCGAGGCTCCCGACCGCAACTCGGACTACCTCGCCTCCCTGGGCGCGTCCGCGCAGGCCGCCTACGTGCGAGCGCTCACCGGCACCGACGGCCCGGACGGCCAGTCGTCGACGACGTCCGGCGGGTGCGCCGGCCGGGCGCAGGCTCAGCACCCCGCACCGGTCGACGACCGCCCCGACTTCTCGGACCTGGTCCGCAGCATGCGCGAGCTGGTCCAGGACGACGCCTTCCAGGCTCCGGAGGCGCTCGCGCTCGCGGAGGAGTGGGGCTCCTGCATGCTCGACGACGGGGTCGACGTCGCACCGCCCGAGAGCCACGGCCCGGTCCTGCGCCCGGGGCCGCTGCAGGCGTACGAGCTCGCGCTGGCGACGCGCGCCGACGGGACCGTCGCGTGGCCGTCGCGCGACACGCCGACCCGCGAGATCCCCGCCGACGCCCGGTACCTCGTCGGCTCCGAGGCGGAACGGGCGATCGCGCTCGCGGACTTCGACTGCCGGGAGCGGACGGACTACGCCGCACGCCTGACCGCCGTCGTCGAGAACCTGCAGCAGGCGTTCGTCGCGGCGCACGCCGCCGAGCTCGCCCGGCTCACGAGCGCGTCGGCGGTGTCCTGACCCGCCGCGGCGCCGCCCGTCCCACCGACCGCACCACACCGGAGAGAAGAGGAACATCCATGAAGAAGCTCACATCGGCCCTCGCGGTGATCGCACTGGCCTCCGCCGCACTGACCGGCCTGGCCACGGCGAGCTCCGCCACCGCGAACACGCCCTGCACGAACGTCACGGTCTTCGGCAGCGGGCAGTTCAAGCGTGCCGTACCGACGACCGCTGGCGGCTCGAGCGACTGCTACCTGGTGCAGGGCAACACCGGCAACGGGGTCCGGGCGCTGCAGCGCGCCCTGGTGTACTGCGAGGGGTACTCCGTGGGCACCTCGGGCGTCGACGGGTCGTTCGGGCAGGCGACACGGACGGCACTGACGTCCTTCCAGTCGGGCATGCCCATCGCGACCGACGGGCAGTACGGGAACCAGACGCGGAACTGGATCAAGTTCGTCGACCGGGCCTCCAACCCGACCGGCGCGTTCTTCTGCAACCGGTTCTGAGCCTCCGGTCGGCCGGCCGGCGGGGTCGTCGTCATCGCCGACGACCGCACCCCCGTCGGCCGGCCTCACCGGTCCACGGGTGCGGTGCTGCCCCCAGCGGTGCTCGGAGGCCACGCGCCGCCACGTCTTGACCGGTCAAGTCACCGGCCGTACTGTACCGATCAAGACGTGATCGCCACCCCGACGGGAGACCCCATGAGCACCGACGGACAGTCCCTCCTCGGCATCCGCGCCGCGCGCCTGCGAGCGACCAGCGCGCAGGCCGGATCCCCCGTCGTCCCGCGCTCGCGGCACGACCGTCGCGCGGAACGCCGCGCGCACGCCCGCCGGACGCGGACGCCGCAGGGCGTGCG
>JAEYNO010000053.1 GCA_023412515.1 Actinomycetes bacterium | reverse complement strand
GCCCTCGACGACGCGCTCGGCCTGCCGCGCCGCGAGCGGGCGCTCGGGCTCGGGCCCGGGGCCGACCACCACGACGCTGCGCGCCGTCAGCAGCGCGCGCATCGACCGCGCCTCGGCGCGGTGCTCGCGGTCGGCCGCGACGGCGAGCGACCGGTCGGTCGGGTCGATGCCGAACGTGACCTGCACGACGCCGTCCTCGGTGCGTCGGCGCACCTCGTACCCGGCCTCGCTGAACACCGCGAGCATGCGCCCGTTCTGCGGCAGCACCTCGGCGACGAACCGCCGGACGCCGCGCTCGCGCGCCGCGGCGGCCAGGTGCTCGAGCAGCACCGACGCGAGGCCCTTGCCCTGGTGGGCGTCGGCGATGTTGAACGCGACCTCGGCGGTCTCGGGCTCGACGACGTCGTAGCGCGCGACCCCGATGATGCGCTCGGGCTCGTCGGCGTCCGGGGCCCCCGTGAGCGCGACGAGCGCGACGCGGTCCACGTGGTCGACGCGCACCAGGCGGTCGAGGTCGCGGTCCGACAGCCGCTCGAGCGGCGCGAAGAAGCGCAGGTACGTCGAGCGCTCGGACTGCCCGACGTGGAACGCCTGCAGCGCGTCGGCGTCGTCGGCGCGGATGGGACGCAGGCGGGTCGTGGAGCCGTCGGTGAGGACGACGTCCGCCTCCCAGCCCGCGGGGTAGGGTGCCGCTCCGGCGGCCCCCTCGGCCGCCGGGCCCAGGTGCCCGTCTCCGGGGTCGACGTCGGCCATGCCCGCCAGGCTAGCGGCGCGGCTGCGCCGATGACTCCCCCGGCACGGGGAGAATGCACCACGAGGGCCGTCCGTCGTCGGCGGCGGGCCCCGTCCCACCGCCCGCACCGCAGCACCGAGGAGCGAACCAGCCCATGGCGCGTCGTCCCGCGACCCCCGACCTGCCGCCCGAGGACCTGGTCGAGAAGATCGTCGACGTCGACGTCGCGACCGAGATGGAGGGCTCGTTCCTCGAGTACGCCTACTCGGTCATCTACTCGCGCGCGCTGCCGGACGCGCGCGACGGCCTCAAGCCCGTGCAGCGGCGCATCGTCTACCAGATGGCCGACATGGGTCTGCGGCCCGACCGCCCGTACGTGAAGTCGGCGCGCGTGGTCGGCGAGGTCATGGGCAAGCTGCACCCGCACGGGGACTCGGCGATCTACGACGCCATGGTGCGCCTCGCGCAGCCGTTCTCGCTGCGGCTGCCGCTGGTCGACGGGCACGGCAACTTCGGCTCGCTGGACGACGGCCCGGCCGCGTCGCGGTACACCGAGGCGCGCATGGCGCCCGCCGCGGTGGCGATGACGCAGGGGCTCGACGAGGACGTCGTCGACTTCGTGCCCAACTACGACAACAAGCTCCACCAGCCGGGCGTGCTGCCCGCGGCGATCCCGAACCTGCTGGTCAACGGCACGTCGGGCATCGCTGTCGGCATGGCGACGAACATGGCGCCGCACAACCTCGTCGAGGTCGTCGCGGCCGCGCGGCACCTCGTGCTGCACCCCGACGCGACGCTCGAGGACCTGCTGCGGTTCGTGCCCGGGCCGGACCTGCCGACGGGCGGCAAGATCGTCGGCCTCGACGGCGTGCGCGACGCGTACCGCACGGGCCGCGGCGCGTTCCGCACGCGCGCGACCGCGCGCGTCGAGAACGTCACGCCGCGCCGCAAGGGCATCGTCGTCACCGAGCTGCCGTACATGGTCGGGCCCGAGAAGGTCATCGAGAAGATCAAGGAGGGCGTGCAGAACAAGAAGCTCTCCGGGATCGCCGACGCGGTCGACCTCACCGACCGGCAGCACGGCCTGCGCCTGGTCATCGAGGTCAAGACCGGGTTCCACCCCGAGGCCGTGCTCGAGCAGCTCTACCGGTACACGCCGCTCGAGGACTCGTTCTCGATCAACAACGTCGCGCTGGTCGACGGCCAGCCGCGCACGCTCGGCCTGGTCGACCTGCTGCGCGTGTGGGTCGACCACCGCCTCGAGGTCGTGCGCCGCCGCACGTCGTACCGCCTGGCCAAGCGGCAGGAGCGCCTGCACCTCGTCGAGGGCCTGCTCGTGGCGATCCTCGACATCGACGAGGTCATCCAGGTCATCCGCACCTCGGACGACGCCGAGACCGCGCGTTCGCGCCTGCGGTCCGTGTTCGACCTGTCCGAGCCGCAGGCCGAGTACATCCTCGAGCTGCGGCTGCGTCGCCTGACGCGGTTCTCGCGCCTCGAGCTCGAGCGCGAGCGCGACGAGCTGGTCGAGGAGATCGCCCGGCTGCAGGCGATCCTCGGCGACGACGCGCTGCTGCGCACCGTGGTCTCGGACGAGATGGCCGAGGTCGCGGCGACCTACGGCACGCCGCGCCGCACGGTCCTGCTCGAGCACGCGGGCGGCGCCGGCCTCGCGGGCGCCGCGGGCGCGCCGACGTCGTCGACCTCACCGACCGCCAGCACGGGCTGCGCCTCGTCATCGAGGTGAAGACGGGCTTCAACCCCGAGGCCGTCCTCGAGCAGCTCTACCGGTACACGCCGCTCGAGGACTCGTTCTCCATCAACAACGTGGCGCTCGTCGACGGGCAGCCCCGCACGCTCGGCCTGCGGGACCTGCTGCAGGTCTGGGTCGACCACCGGATCTCCGTCGTCCGCCGCCGCAGCCAGTTCCGGCTCACCCGCAAGCGCGAGCGGCTGCACCTGGTGGAGGGCCTGCTCGTCGCGATCCTCGACATCGACGAGGTCATCCAGGTCATCCGGTCCTCCGACGACGCCGACACCGCCCGCACCCGGCTGCGCGACGTGTTCGACCTCTCGGAGCCGCAGGCCGAGTACATCCTCGAGCTCCGGCTGCGCCGGCTGACGCGGTTCTCCCGCATCGAGCTGGAGAAGGAGCGCGACGAGCTCGCCGAGCAGATCGCGGGGCTCGAGGCGCTGCTCGCCGACGAGGGCCTGCTGCGCGGCGCCGTGTCGGACGAGATGGCCGAGGTGGCCGCGACGTACGGCACGCCCCGCCGGACGATCCTGCTGGAGTCCGCCGGCGGCTCCGTCACGGCTGCCGAGGGCGCGCCCGCCCCCCGCTCTGCACGCG
>JAEYNO010000032.1 GCA_023412515.1 Actinomycetes bacterium | reverse complement strand
CCGCCGAGCCCGCCACGACCGGGTCGCGGCCGCCCTCGCGACGCTCGACGACGACGCCCTGGGCGCGCTGCTCGCCGACGGCACCGACGGCCCGGTGGGCGTCGGCGGCGGCACGTCGGTCGTCGACGTCGACGGCGTGCCCGTCTTCGCCAAGCGCGTGCCCCTGACCGCGCGCGAGCTCGCGCACCCGGGCAGCACGGCCGACCTGCACGGTCTGCCGATGGCCTGCCGGTACGGCATGTTCCCGCTGGCCGGGCCGGGCGTCGGCGCGTGGCGCGAGCTGGCCGCGAACCGGGTCGTCACCGCGGGCGTGCTGGCCGGCGAGGCGCAGGGGTTCGCGCTGCTGCACCACTGGCGCGTGCTGCCGGGCCGCCCGCCCGTCGCGGACGAGCAGCGCGACGTCGACGCGGTGGTCGCGCAGTTCGGCGGGTCGCCGGCCGTGCGCGAGCGGCTCGAGGAGCTCGCGGCCGCGACGTCGAGCCTCGTGCTGCTGTCCGAGCACGTGCCGTCGCCGCTGATGGACACGGTGCCGGACCCCGTCGCCGCGGCGGATCGCGTCGAGCGGCAGCTCGGCGACGTCGTCGCGTTCCTGCGCAGCCGCGCGCTGCTGCACCTCGACGCGCACCTGGGGAACCTGCGCGCCGACGGCGACCGGCTCGTGCTCGTCGACTTCGGCCTCGCGTCGTCGGCCCGGTTCGACCTGTCCGACGACGAGCGCGCGTTCGTCGCCGCGAACGTCGACCACGACGCCGACTACGTCGCGATGCGTCTGGTGAACTGGCTGGTCACGACAGTGTGCGGGGTGCCGGTCCCGGCGGACGGGCCGCCGGTCGAGCGCAACGCCTACGTGCGGCGGTGCGCGACGCACGGCGTCCCGCCCGACGTCCCGGCGCCCGTGGCGGGCGTCCTCGCGCGGCACGCCGCCGCGGCGGCCCGCATGAACGCGTTCGTCGCGCGGCTGCACGACGGCGACCTCGACGCCCGGTACGCCCCGACCCGCGGCTGACCGGCAGTCGCCCCACCAGCCGCCCCTCCGGTTGCGCCGGTCGCCCACCGGTCGCCAAGCGGGCGTCGTCCAGCACCTGGGACGTCCCCCTCGCGACACCGGGCTCAGTGCCGTTCTGCCCGCTGTGAGCACCGCCAGCCCGGTCTCGACGAGCGCACCGTCCACGAGGCGGGATGGCACGCCGCACCCGGGGACGCAGCGGCGAGGTGCCGCATCGGGCGTACGACGGGCAGCCGACGACGAGCCCGCCGCCCCGAGGTGGGTCCGGCCTCGTCCTGCGCGAGGGCCGAGCGAGGCCGGCCGGGGTCGCTGCGCCGCCCGCGGTGCGGCCCGCGCACCGCGCGGGAGGGGTCGCGCCCTTCCCGCTTGCGGCACCGCGCGACACCGTGCAGGTTGGCGACCGTCCGGGCGGCGCGCACGCGACGTCGTCCGACGGACCCACCGGGTGCGCGTCGCGCGGCGCCCGACCCACCAGCGACGACGCCTCCCGGGCACCCGCGTGCCCGGCGACGGTGCAGTCCGAGCAAGGAGACCCATGCGCAGCCGCTCGACGTCCGCCCTCGCCGTCCCGCTCCTCGCCCTGGCCGCCGTCGCGCTCACCGGGTGCGCGGGCGGCGACGACACCCCCGACGCGGCCGCAACGCCCGCCGCGACCCGGGACGGCGACGCCACCCCCGGGGGTGGCGCGTCCGACGACGCCCCCGCGGGCGGCGGCGACTTCTGCGCCGACTACGAGGCCGCGGGCGGCACGCTCGCGACCCCCGGCCTCTTCCAGGTCGGCATGCCCCGCGATGCGACGGTGGCCGACCTCACCGCGCGGGTCGCGGTGTTCGACGGCGTCACGCCGCCCGACGAGGTCGCGACCCAGTGGCAGACGCTGCAGGGCCTCTACTCCGAGGCGCTGGCGGCGGCCGAGGGCACCGCCGAGGGGTCGGTCGTCGCCGACCCGCGGGTCTTCGAGATCGTGAAGGAGATCTCGGAGCCCGCGTCCGCCGTGCGTGACTACCTGGACGCGTCGTGCTGACCCGCCGCCCGCACGCCGCTTCCCGCTCGGGCCGCGCGCTGGCGGCGGGCGTGGTCGTGACCGCGCTCGCGCTCGCGCTCGCGGGCTGCTCGTCGGACGACGCCCCCGACGCGACCCCCGGCGCGACGGCCACCGCCACGACGACCGACCCCGCGCCGACGCCGTCGGCCACGGAGTCCGGAGCACCGGCGGCCGACGCGCTCTCGGACGAGGACCTGGCCGCGCTGTTCACGCGGATCCAGTTCCCGCCCGGGCAGTACGGGAGCACCACCGAGATGGTGCAGTCGGTCTACCCGGGTCTCACGGTCTCGGAGCCGGGGTGCCTCGCGCCGTTCGGCCTGGGCTGGGAGACGCAGGCCGGCGACGCGGCGGTCGGGTACGGCACGAGCAACGACCGGTCGATGACGGCCGTGGTCGTCAGCGCCGCCGATCCGCAGGTCGCCCAGGGTCTGCTGACGGGCGCCGAGGACGCGCTCGGGTCGTGCGCCGACACGGCGTCGATCGCGATGGCCGGCACGCCCGTGCAGGTGCGCCTCGAGCGCACCGAGCCCGCGCTCACGGGCACCGACGAGGCGCTGGGCTGGACCGCGACCGGCGACCTGGGCGGCGCGCCGTTCACGCTGGTGGGCATCACCGCGCGCGTCGGGGGCAGCGTCGTCGCGCTGGTCGGCTGGGACCCGGCGACGAGCGCCGACTACGTGCCGCGGGCGACCCAGATGTTCGTCGACGGGCTCTGACGGCCGCGGGCCGCTGCTCGGGTGCGAGCAGGGGCCCTCCGGCGGACGCGCCGGTGCGCGCGACGCCTGACGCGTGCTTACGCGAGCGACAGGAACAGCTTCTCGAGGTTCGCGACGTCGAGCCTCGGCTCGTCGTCCTCAGTCGCGGCCTGCGGCTGCGTGAGGCACTGCTTCATGCCCGTCGCGATGATCGCGAACCCGGCGCGGTCGAGCGCGCGGGACACGGCCGACAGCTGCACGACGACGTCCTCGCAGTCGGCGCCCTCGTCGACCATGCGGATCACGGCCGTGAGCTGCCCCTGGGCGCGCTTGAGCCGGTTGCCGACCTTCGTCATCTCCGCGGGGTCGAGCTCCACGAGGTCCTCCTGTCGCCGGTGGGGTGCCGCGTCAGCGGCAGGTGCACTGCTGGTCGCGGGGCACGCCGGCCATGACGGCGTCGGCGTGCTGGCCGCAGCCGGTCCAGGTGGTCTTGCCGCAGGTCTGGCACGTCGCGGGGCTGCACATGTGGCGGTCCTTCCGGTGGGGGTGGGGCGAGGGTACGTCGGTCAGGGGCGGACGGCGTCGGGGCGGGTGAGGACGAGGCTGAGCCAGCCGCCCGAGAGGTTGCGCGCGTCGAGGCCGGCGTGCAGCAGCACGCGCGCCGCGACGTGCGCGCGGACGCCGCTCTGGCAGTGCACCGCGACGGGCCGGCCGGCCGCTGCCGCGCGCCCTCAGTCCCGCGCGCGCACCTTGATGCCGCACCCCAGCCAGCGCCCGTCGACGTCCTCCAGCACCAGGTCGACGTTGCCGTAGTCGGTCAGGCCCGGTGCGCGCACCACCCGCACGCCCGCCGCCAGCAGCTCGGCGTGCAGGCCCGCGGCGTCGTCGGTGATGACGTACGCGTCGTACCCGAACCCGTACCGCTCGCGGTGCGGCACCACCGGCACGCCGGGCGCCGACGTCAGCACGATCTCGATGCCGTCCCGGTACAGGCACGCGTGCGGCTCCGCGGCGTCCAGGTACTCCACCACCCGGAACCCGAGGCGGTCCCGGTACCAGGCGGCCGTCGCCGCGACGTCGGGGACGGGGAAGACGGGGTGGGTCGACTGCAACGTGGCCACGGGAACCTCCGGTCCGAAGGGATTCGACGTCGTCGACGCTAGGGCGGGCGACAGGCCTCTCACCAGGTATTTCGCCGGTGGCAGCGGGGGTCGCCGGTGCTCGGTGCCGGCGGTCAGCGGCCGGTGGACAGCGGGTCGGCGAGCACGTCGCGCAGCACGAGCTGCGCCGCGCCGACCGCGAGCAGGTCCGCGCCCAGCTCGGCCGTCACGACGCGGGCGTCGTCCCGGGCGCCCGGCAGCGCGCGCGCCAGGTGCGCGTCGAGCGCGGCGGTCCCGCGCGTGCGGACCAGCGCGGCGAGGAACCCGCCCAGCACGATCCGCTCGGGGTTGAGCACGTTGACGACCGTGCGCAGCGCGACGCCCAGGTAGCCGAGCTGCCGGTCGATCTCGGCGAGCGCCGTCGACGGGGTCGCCGCGACGACGCGCGCGAGCGTGGGCTCGAGCTCGGAGGCGGGCACGTCGCCCAGCGCCGCGAGCAGCCGGTCGCGCGACACCTCGGTCTCGAGGCACCCGTCCGCGCCGCAGTGGCACGGGCGACCGTCGGACCGGACCAGCGTGTGCCCGATCTCGCCGCCGAACCCGTGCGCCCCGACGGTCAGCGCGCCGCCGTCGGCCGCCGACCCGCCGATGCCCGAGGCGCCGCCGTTGAGGTAGACGACCGCCCGTGCGCCGCGCCCCGCACCGAACAGCGCCTCGGCGACCACGCCGCAGTTGGCGTCGTTGTCGACCGCGACGGGGGCGTCGAGCGCGGCGGCGAGCAGCGGCCCGAGCGGGACGTCGCGCCAGCCCAGGTGGGGTGCGACGACGACGGTTCCGGTGCGCCGGTCGACGAGCCCGGGCGCGGCCACGCCCACGCCGCGCAGCGGGCCGGTAGACGCGAGCCGGTCGCGGAGCTCGCGCGCCGCGGCGACCACGTCGTCGGGGGTGGGTGGCGCGT
>JAEYNO010000005.1 GCA_023412515.1 Actinomycetes bacterium | reverse complement strand
GGCGTGACCGCCGCGGCCGCGGGCCCCGCGGGCCCGTGCTGCCGCCGGGTGCCCCGGCGCACCGCACGCGCGCCGAGCGGTTCGACGACCTGGTGCTCGACACCGTGGAGGACCTCGAGCGCCGCTGGGCGCGCGAGCTCGAGGGAGCCGAGTTCGCGGTCGAGGACGTGCCGCCGTCGAACCCCGCGCCGTGGGAGCACGGCGGCGTGCCGCTCGGCCGGTACTTCCCGGCGGACGCGGGCCTGCCGCCGCGCATCGTGGTGTACCGGAGGCCCGTCGAGTCACGGGCGAACGACGCCGACGACCTCGCGGACCTCGTGCACGACGTCGTGGTCGAGCAGGTCGCCCACCTGCTGGGCCGCAGCCCGCAGGACGTCGACCCGGGCTACGACGACGGGCACTGACCGACGCGCACTAAGGTGAGCGGACGATGAGCACGCCCCCCTCCCCCGGTCCCTCCCCGGCTCTGCCGACCGACGGCGACGACGCCCCCCGCGTCCGCGTGATCTGCGTCGTCTACCACCCCGGCGAGGAGCTCGAGCGCTTCGTGCGCACGCTCGCCACCGCCTCCGAGCGGCGCGTGGAGCTGGTCGTCGTCGACAACGGCAGCGAGCACGACGTCGCGCAGGCCGCCGTCGACGAGGCCGGTGGGCGCCTGCTGGTGCCAGGCCGCAACCTCGGGTACGGCACGGCCGCCAACCGGGGCGCCGCCGGCGCCCGCACGCCCTGGCTCGTCGTCGCCAACTCGGACATCGAGTGGGCCCCGGGCTCGCTCGACCGGCTCGTCGCCGCCGGCGACGAGCAGCCGAGCGCCGGGGCGCTGGGTCCGATGCTGCTCAACCCGGACGGCACGATGTACCCGTCGGCGCGCGCGCTGCCGTCCCTGCGCCAGGGCGCCGGTCACGCGCTGTTCGGGCGCGTGTGGCCGGGCAACCCGTGGACGCGCGCCTACCACGCCCGGCAGGAGTCCGCGGGCGGCTACCTGCGGGAGGCCGGTTGGTTGTCCGGCGCGTGCCTCCTGGTGCGCCGCACCGCGTTCGAGCAGGTGGGCGGGTTCGACGAGTCGTACTTCATGTTCTTCGAGGACGTCGACCTGGGAGAGCGCCTGGGGCGGGCGGGGTGGGAGAACCTGTACGTGCCCGACGTGCAGGTGACGCACGTCGGCGGCACGTCGTGGCGGGAGCGTCCTGCGCCGATGATCCGCGCGCACCACGCGAGCGCCCGCCAGTACCTCGAGCGCCGGTACGCGCACTGGTACCAGGCGCCGATCCGGCTCGCGCTGCGGGTCGGCCTCGCCGCACGCGAGCGCGTGCAGCTGCGCGCACCGGTGCGCTGACCGGTCGGCGTCGACCCGGCGTCGGCGCCACGCACGTCCGGGGCGTCAGCCGCGCGCCGCGCCGGGGTCCTCGCGCACGGCCCGGTCACCCGCACGGCCGCTGACCGGCACGGGGTCGAGCACGGCGACGAGGCCGCCGTCCTCCTGCTGGGCCGTGAGCGCGACCGCCCACGCGAGGGGGGACCCGCCCCGCGGCTCGAGCTCGAGCGCGACCGCCCCGTCGGCGACGTCGGCGACGTCCCAGGCCCCGGTCGTGCCCGCGTCCACCGTGACCGGGAGCTCGGTCAGCACCCGACCGTCACGGTCGAGCGCGCGCAGCGTCGCACGTCCCTCGCCGCGGTCGTCGTCGTCACGGCCGATCGCGGCCACCACCAGCCGCGCGCCGATGCCGCGGGGCAGCGCCACGACACCGTGCAGGTCGGTCGACGTGGACGCGGACCACGCGCGCTCGACGCGGGGCTCGTCGTCCAGCGCGCCGGGAGCGCCCGTCCGTGACACGACCGCGGCCGCGACCACCGGGACGTCGGAGTCGACCACGGCCGTCCACGCCCCCGCGGGCAGGCCGCCGAGCGGCACGTCCACGACCTCGCCCGCGGCGAGCGGCACCGCGTCCGCCCCGGGCAGCGCGACCGGGCCGTCGACGCCCAGGAGCGACACGCGCGCCGTCGTCTGCTCGCCCCCGGGCGCGAGCAGGCGCAGGACCGGCGCGTCGGGCGCCCCCACGACCGACGCGCCCGTGTCGACGCCGGTGACGACCTGCCGGGTGGCCGGCGCCGCGCCGGGGACCACGAGGTCGGTACCTGCCGGCGTGAACCCGAGCACGGCCGTGTCCTGCAGGCGCGCGGCGACCTGGCCCCCGGCCACCGTGACGTGCACGACGAGAGCCGACTGGTCCGCGGCCGCGCCACCGAGGTCGACCGTGCGCGTCGCGCCCGCGCCCACGACGTACTGCGCGGTCGTCTGCTCGACCGGGCCGTTGGGGCCGAACACCTCGAGCGTGACCTGCGCCGCGGTGAGGCCCGGGTTGCTGAGCACGAGCGTCGCCGTCGCGCCGATCCCCGTCGCGCCCCCGACGAGCCAGTCGTCGGAGGACGGTGCGCGGCACGACGCGGCCGCGAGACCCCGCGCGTCGCCGTCGGTCACGACGGACGCGCCCGTGGCGGCCACCACGGGCGCCGCGTCGCGCGGCTCGGCGC
>JAEYNO010000476.1 GCA_023412515.1 Actinomycetes bacterium | reverse complement strand
CGCCACGCCGCCGCGGCGCACGCCCGCGCCCGGCCGCACCGTCGGCCGCCGGGCTGCCGGCGTCGGCGTCGGTCGGGACGTCGGCGGGGGTGGGGTCGGACGTGCTCACGACCCACCATCCTCCCAGGCGTCCCCGCGGGGCTCACGCCGAATACCGGGACGCGACGTCCGCGAGACCGGGCTGGGGCCGCCCGCGCGGCGCATGAGCGACGTCAGCCCGGTCTCGTCCCGGTGGCGTCCCGCAGTCCGGGCAGCAGCTCCTCCGGCAGCTCGTCGACCGGCACGACGACGAGGTCCTGCACCTTCCAGTCGAGGTCGGCCACGGCGTGCCATGCGTGCTGCAGCTGCGCCTGCGTGGGCATGCCGTCGCGCGGCACGACGAACGCCTCGACGTGGAACACGTGCCCCTCGTCGCGCACGCGCGACTGCGCCTGCGCGACCCACGGCAGCTCCCGCAGGGTCGCGTCGATGCGGTCGTGCAGCGGGTGCGGCTGCGTGCCGTCGACGGTCGTGGCGCGCGCGTCCATGAGCGCCGCGACGGCTGAGCGCAAGTTGCGGACGCCGTCGTGCAGGATGCTGCCGGAGATGAACAGCGCGGCGACCGCGTCGGCCCACCACAGGCCCGCGCCGATGCCGAGCACGCCGACGATCCCGCCGACGGCCGTCATCCAGTCGGCCTTGTTCATGTCGGCGTCGGCGTAGAGCACGCGGTCGTGCAGCTGCTCGGCGAGCGGCATCTTGGCGCGGCCCAGCAGCACGGGCGGCACGATCGTGTACGCGAGCACCGCGACCATGAGCCAGCCCGCCCACACCTCGTGCCCCAGCACGACGATCAGCCCGACCGGCGGGTGCTCGCCGGCCAGCAGCCCGGACAGCGAGTCGAACACCAGGAACGCGCCCATCGTCAGCAGCGCCGTCGCGGCCACCAGGTGCCCGATGCCGACGGACCGGTGGTAGCCGTACGGGTGCCGCTCGCTGGGCACCTTGCCGGTGACGTGCAGCGCGACGAGGAACGCGACGGGCGGGATGAACGACAGCAGGTCCTCGGCCCACGCGGCCTTCATGGCCTGCGAGCTGCCCATCACCAGGTAGACGAGCGTCACGGCGGTGACGAGGAACCCGATGGTCAGCCACGCGAGGCGCACCGCGCGCGCCCGGGCGCGCTGCGCGTCGGGCGGCAGCTCGGTGTTGCCGAACCGGAACGACTGCTGCACCGCTCCCTGCGTCACGGGACCTCCACCTCCTGGTCGAGCAGGTGCCGCTCGAGCGCGACGAGGAACGCGTTCTCGCCCATCGGCGCGAGCGCGATGTGCCCCTCGGGCTTGCCGTGCTCGTCGGTGACGGTCGTGTACGCGACCGTCACGGCGGCCTTCGACGTCCACGGGGTCGACGCCGTGAACCCGCCGACGACCACGTCGAGCCGTCCCTCCTCGAGGTCGGCGACGAGCGCCTCCTCGCCGCCCGTGGTCCACGTGACGTCCGCGCCGAGCGACGCCGCGAAGTCCTCGACGAGCGCGACCTCGACGCCGCCCGGCGCGCCGTCCGGGCCGAGCGTCGTCCACGGCTCGTGCGGCGAGAGGCCGGCGCGCAGCTCGCCGCCGCGGACGCGCTCGAGCGTGCCGTCGGGGTCGGTCGGGAAGGTGGGGGCGCCGTCGCCGCAGCCGGTGAGGGCGACGAGCGCGGCGGCGGCGACCGCGAGGCCGGCCGGCCCGCCCGCGGCGCGGGCGGTGCCTCGTGGGGTGCGTCGGGCGGTGCGACGACGGCGGGCGGACGTCATGCCGTCATGGAACGCCGGACCGCGCACGGCCGCACGCCCGGGGCGCGGAATGCCCCCTGACCGGGACCGACGCGGCGCGCGGTCGGTCAGCGCACGCGGTCGAGCTCGACGAGCGCCTGCACCACGGGCCCCGTGACCACGAGGTACATGAGCCCGAAGAACAGCGCGCCCAGCAGCGTGAACCCGATCGCGTCGCCCAGCCGCCCGGGGGTGCGCAGGTGGCGCACGACCTTGCGGACCAGGTGCGTCGGGTGCTTCACGTCCCACGAGTTGAGGCGCACGTTGCGGCCCAGGTAGATGCCGAACGCGACCAGCAGCAGCACGACCGCCTCGACCGCGCGCGCCTCCGCGCCCGCGAGCGGTGCGGCGTCGTCGCCGAACCGGAGGATCACCCACGCGAGGATCACGAGGAAGACGTTGAGCACGGTCGTCAGCACGCCCGACATCGCGAGCACGAGCACGAGCAGCACGTCGTACCACTCGGGCACGCGCTCGCCCTCGCGCCGGTGGTTGAGGTTGAGCTCGGTGATGAGGTACCCGGCGTTGGGCAGCAGCAGCAGCCAGACCACGCCGAGCACGACGGCCACGCCCCACACGACGGCGGCCGGTGCGCCCCGGACCACCAGCGGCAGCAGCACCACCACGGCGACCGCCAGCACGACGAGCGGGGCGACCGACAGCGCGAGGTTGAGGAGCATCGGCCGGTACAGCCGGGTCCGGTAGACGGGCGCCCGCGCGACCACGAGGCCCGCCGCGAACACGTTCATCAGCAGGACGCCCACGACGAGGCTGGTCAGCACACGTCCTCCCTCCGCACCGTGCGTCCGCCGCACGCGTGCGCCCATGCAACCAGGCCGCCGCCGCCCGCGCCCCGGGTGCTCGGTCCGCGACGAGAGGGTCGTCCTTTCGGGTGAACGCCGGGGCGTGTCGCGCGCGCGGACGGCATGCTGGACGCTGGGCGATTCGTCCGGATCGGCCCGACGGCGACGGAGCGGAGGCGGCGTGCTCGACCACCCGTGGCCGCCGCCGGCGCCCGGTCCGCAGCAGCCGCGCGACGCGCACGGCGCGGCGTGGCGCAACGG
>JAEYNO010000474.1 GCA_023412515.1 Actinomycetes bacterium | reverse complement strand
GGCCTGGCCCCCGCGCACCTGTGCACGCCGCCGCCGCGGCGCGGCACGCCCGACGCGTGGTCGACCATGGGCGCGTGGCTGCGCGACCGGCTGCCGGCGCACGTGGACGTCGCGGGCATGCTCGCGGCCGGCGAGTTCGTCGACGAGGACGGTCGCGCGGTGCGGGACGACGAGCCGTTCGTGGCGGCGCGGCACGTGTGGTTCCACCGCGTGCTGCGCGACGAGCCCGTGGTCCCCGGCACGGTCCACGTGGTGCACCGCGACGAGCGCCTCGTGGTCGTGGACAAGCCGCCGTTCCTCGCGTCGATCCCGCGCGGGCGGCACATCGTGCAGAGCGTCGTCGTGCGCCTGCGCGCCGAGCTGGGCCTGCCCGAGCTGTCGCCGTTGCACCGGCTGGACCGCGGCACGTCGGGCCTGCTGCTGCTCGCGACCGAGCAGCGCTGGCGCGCGCCCTACCAGACGGCGTTCGAGCGGCGCGCCGTCGACAAGACGTACCGCGCGCTCGCCCCGCTGCGGCCCGACCTCGCGCTGCCCGCGGTCGTGCGGAACCACATCCGCAAGGTGCGCGGCACCGTTCAGGCCGAGGTGGTGCCGGGCGCGCCCGTCAACGCCGAGACGACGATCGAGCTCGAGCGCGAGCACGACGGCCTCGGGGTCTACCGCCTGCACCCCCGCACCGGGCGCACGCACCAGCTGCGTCTGCACCTGGCCGGGCTCGGGATCCCGATCGTCGGGGACCCGCTCTACCCGGTCGAGCGCGACGTCGACCTCGACGACTTCCGCCACCCGCTGCAGCTGCTGGCCGCCGAGCTCGCGTTCGACGACCCGGTCGACGGGCGGCGGCGTGAGTTCCGCAGCGTGCGCGACGTCCCGCTGACGGGTGACGCACCGAGCGACGGGACGAGCGGCGGGACGGGCGACGGCGCCGGAGCGGCGGGCCTGGCGGCTACTTGACGGGCAGCTCGATCGTCTCGTCGCCCACGTGGATGACGAGCGGCTCGACGGTGCTCGTCTTCGTCCCGAACACCGTGGTGTGCGGCACGAGGTCCATCGTGCAGGGGCGGTCCTGCGGGATCTCCCGCAGGTCGATGCGCACCGCGTTCGGCTCGTCGGGCAGCACGTGCAGACGCTCCCCCACGGGCGGGCACGTCGAGCTGCCCCACAGCACCACGGCGAAGTTCACGCCGTTTTCCAGGTACGTGGCCGCGGCCTGCCCGGGCTCGACCTCGAGCTCCTGCTCGACGAACCGCACGTCCTGCACGTCGCCCTGCTCGTTCTCGAGCGCGCCCTCGACCTCGCCGGGCTCCTGGTCGCCGTCGTCCTCGAGGCCGCCCGCGGTCGCCTCGCGCGTCTCGAGCACGCGCACCACCGGCACGCCGGCGTAGTCGGTGATCGCCGTGTTCGACGCGCACCCCGTCACGCTCGCCGCCACGCCCACCAGCAGCGCCGCCGCGCCGGCACCGCGCGCCGGCACGCGCCCCGTCCGTCGTCGCACCAGGACCACCCCCTGCGGCTCCGCGGTGGTCGCCCGTGCCGGGCCCACCGTCGACCTGCCCCTCGCCAGGCTAGGACGGAGCCCCGGCCGCGGCGACCCGACGGCTCCCGCGTCGGCCACCCTCACCGTCCCCCGGGGCTCGTGAAGCCCACCCCGGAGGTTGCCCGCCCCTCGACGCCGGGAGAGGGTGAGGTGCATGGATCCCGTGCTCTGGTTCGTCTGGGTCGCCCTGCTCGCCGTCGTCGTCGGGGGCACCGCGACGGTCGTCGACACCGTGCTGAAGCACCGCCGCCGGGTCGCCGAGATCCGGGCGGACGTCGCACGGCGGGACGTGCACGACCGGCTCGACGCGGTCGACGCGCGGATCGAGCGGCTCGAGAGGGCGTTGGACGCCGCACCCCGTTGACGTGCGTCGAGGCCCGGACGACGTCGCGCGCGTCAGGGCCGGACGGCCACCCGCGCGGGCGGCGCCGGGACGGTGCGGGCCCGGCGGATGACCGTCACGACCCCGGCCACGACCAGCACGAAGCCCGCCAGCTCGAGCGGGGGTGGCAGCCGGCCCTCCCACGCGAACACGTACGCCAGACCGGCGCAGACCTGCACCACCGCGAGCTGTCCCGCCAGCGAGATCGGCGTCAGGGCCGACGACCGGCTCCACAGCACCGTGCCGAACCACGACACCACCACGCCCAGCAGCAGGCTCGCGAGCACGAGCGGACCCACCTGGCCCGCGGCGTCCACGCGGACCGCGCCGCTCGCGAGCACGAGCGGCGTCGCCACGAGCGAGAGCCCGAACGTGCAGACGCCCATCATGGTCGACCACGTGGTCGAGGAGACGTGCGGGTGCTCGCGCAGGAACTGGGCGTTGCGCACCGCGTACGACGTCCACAGCACGAGCGCACCGACGGCGGCCGCGATCCCCAGCGCCCACTGCGCGGCCGACCTCCCCTGCACGACGCTCTGCCAGTCGAGCTCGACGACGTACACGAGCGTCAGGCCGCACACGATGAGCGCCAGCGGCAGCACCAGGCGCGAGAACGGCAGCTCACGGCGCACCCAGTTCCCGGTGAGCGCGATCGAGACGGGCAGCAGGCCGATGATCACCGTCGCGATCGGGGCGCCCGCCCACCGGATCGCCTGCACCAGCAGCGCGTAGTACCCCAGGTGCCCCGTCACCGAGAACACCGCCGCGGTGCGCCACGCGTGGGCCCCGACGCCCGCGAGGGCCGTGCGCCACGTCACGGCGAGCAGCACCACCGACACGGCCCCGAAGCACAGGTAGCGCCCCAGGGCGAGCGCCAGCGACGGCACGCCGGGCAGCACGACGGGCACCAGGAACGCGAGCCCCCACACGAGGTTGGCGCCCACGCCGCACAGCACGCCGACCCACGGCCCCGCGGACCTCGTCGTCACGCGTCCCCCTCCGTCGTTCCCGCCGCGCCGTCCGCGCGGCGGGGCCGCACCGCCGTCGCCGCCATGGTCCCGCACCCCCGGTCACCCACGCACGGCCGCCAGCATCGCGACGCGCAGCACGTCGAGCCCTTCCGCGAGCTCGTCGTCGGTCGTGGTGAGCGCCGGCAGGAGCTTGACGACCTCGTCCCGCGAGCCGGCCGTCTCCACCAGCAGGCCCCGCGCGAACGCCTCGTCCGCGACCGCGCGCGCGAGCCGCGGGTCCGCGAAGCCCACGCCCCACACCAGGCCGCGGCCCCGGACGTCCACGACGTGCGGCGCGTGCTCGCGCGCGAGGGCGTCCAGGTGCTCGCGCATCAGGAGCTCGCGCACCCTCGTCTGCTTCTCGAGCGTGTCGTCCGCCCAGAACTCCTCGAGCGCGGCACGGCCCGTGACGAAGGCCGGGTTGTGGCCGCGGAACGTCCCGTTGTGCTCGCCGGGCTGCCAGACGTCGAGCTCCGACCGGAAGAGCGTGAGGGCCATGGGCAGGCCGTAGCCGCTGATGGACTTCGACAGGCACACGATGTCGGGGACGACGCCCGCGGCCTCGAAGCTGAAGAACGGCCCGGTGCGGCCGCAGCCCATCTGGATGTCGTCGACGATCAGCAGGATCCCGCGGCTGCGGCACAGGTCCGCGAGGTCGGCCAGCCACGTGAAGCGCGCGGGGTTGACGCCGCCCTCGCCCTGCACGGTCTCGACGATCACCGCCGCCGGCAGGTCCATCCCGCTGCTGCTGTCGTCGAGCATCGTCCGCAGCAGCGTCAGCCCGCACACGTCGCCGCCCGCGAAGCCGTCGTACGGCAGCCGCCACGTCGCGCCCAGCGGCACGCCCGCGCCGGCACGCTTGCCCGCGTTGCCGGTGACCGCGAGCGCACCCAGCGACATGCCGTGGAACGCGCCCGTGAACGCGACGACGGTCTGCCGCCCGGTGACCTTGCGCGCGAGCTTGAGCGCCGCCTCGACGCTGTTCGTGCCGGTCGGGCCGGGGAACTGCACGCGGTAGTCGAGGTGCCGGGGCCGCAGCACGCGGGCGTCGAGCTCGGCGAGGAACGCGCTGCGCGCGCCCGTGAACATGTCGAGGCTGTGCGTCACGCCGTCGCCCTCGAGGTAGTCCAGCAGCGCGCGCTTGAGGACGGGGTGGTTGTGCCCGTAGTTGAGGGCGCTCGCACCGGTGAAGAAGTCGAGGTAGGCACGGCCCCGGTCGTCGTGCAGGCGGCTGCCGCGGCCGCTGACGAAGACGACGGGCCAGCTGCGGCTGTAGGTGCGGACCTCGGACTCGATCGTGCTGGCTGCTGCGCTCACGGTGCTCCCCCTGGATGCTCGGTGCGGTGCGGGACGGATGCTCGGTGCGGTGCGGGACGGGTCAGACGGCGCGCAGGGCGGGTGCCGCGCACGCGGTGGCGGTGACGAGCAGGACGACGACCGCGCCGCCGGCCCAGCGGGCGGGTCGACCGCCGTCGCGGGCCGCCGCGGCGGCGGCGAGCGCGTAGGCCGTGGT
>JAEYNO010000351.1 GCA_023412515.1 Actinomycetes bacterium | reverse complement strand
CTCGAGCGCCGGGTGGTCGGGCAGCAGGCCGTCGGGCGCACCGACCACCCACGTCGCGGCCGGGGTCTGGGCGGCGGCCCAGCGCCGCGCCGACGAGAACGGCACGCGCGCGCTCGCGTCGTCGCCGCGGACGGCGTCGGTCGCCTCGAGGATCGCGCGCATGCTCGCATTCGGCCGGCTCTCGCCGGCGCCGATCGTCGCGAGCGCCGCCCACGCCTCGTCCCGCGTGCCGTCCAGCAGCACGAGCTCGCGGACGCGCATGCCGTCCTCGGTGAGCGTGCCGGTCTTGTCGAAGCACACCACGTCGACGCGGGCCAGGGCCTCCATCGCGGGCAGGTCCTGCACGAGGCACTGACGCCGCCCGAGCCGGATCACGCCGACCGCCATCGCGACGCTCGTCATGAGCACGAGGCCCTCGGGCACCATCGGCACGAGCGCGGCGACCATGCCGCGCAGCGCGTCGTCGAGCGGCAGCGACGTCTGCGTGAGCTGGTTCCACACCATGAGCGCGCCGACGGGCACGAGCACCCACGTCAGGTACCGCAGGATCGTGTCGATCCCGGCGCGCAGCCCCGACGACGGCGCCGAGTACGTCGACGCCTCGCGGGCCAGGCGTGCCGCGTAGGCGTGCTCGCCGACGCGCGTCGCGCGCAGCCGGCCGGTGCCCGCCACGACGACGCTGCCGGACAGCAGCGGCGACCCGACCGCGGGCGCGAGGGCCTCGGACTCGCCGGTGAGCAGCGACTCGTCGACCTCGAGGCCGCTCGTGCTCAGCAGGTCGCCGTCGACCGGCACCTGGTCCCCGGCCGAGACCTCGACCACGTCGTCGACGACGATCTCGGCCGGGTCGAGCGCGAGCTCGCCCTCGGCGCGGACCACCGTGACGGTCGACGCGTTGAGGATCGCCAGCCGGTCGAGCGTCCGCTTGGCGCGGATCTCCTGCACCATGCCGACCGCGCTGTTCACGACGATGAGCAGGCCGAACAGGCCGTCCAGCCAGTGCCCCGTGGAGGCCACCACGAGGAACAGCACGAAGTAGATCGCGTTGACGCGCGTGAGCACGTTCGCGACGACGATGTCCCGCGCGCTGCGGCTCGTGACGCGCTCGACGCGGTTCACCTCGCCGCGGCGGATCCGGTCGGCTACCTCGCTGCTGGTCAGGGGCTCCACGCGCACAGGCTAGGCGCAGCGCCGCCCCGCGGCCGTACGGCCACGGGGCGGCGCGGGCGCGACGTGCGGGTCGCGGGTCAGCCCGCGGCGGGCCCGCGCGCCGTCAGCGTGAACACGCTGGCGGGGCTGCCCGGCCCGGGCTCCACCGCGAGGCCGCCCTCCTGGTCGGCCACGAGGTAGCCGTTCGCGTTCGAGATGTTCACCTGCTCCGGCTGGTCGAGCGCGGCGACCCGCAGCTGCTGGTTCACGTCGGCGGGGTCGCACTCCGCGAGCCCGACGACGTCGTCGCCCGGCAGCGTCAGGCACATGTCGCGGTTGTCGGTGGTCGCGCTCGACCGCACGAGCGACGTGCCGTCGGCACCCGCGGGCTCGATCACCCACGTGTACGGCACCTCGGACGTCGACGGGTTCTCCAGCGTCGTCACGGCGCCCTCGACGGTCGTGACCACCCAGGTGGACGCGTAGGTCGCGACGTCGACCAGCGTGCTGCCGTCCGTCAGCGCGGCCGGGTCGGTGCCGCCCGCGTCGTCCGACGTGGGCGGCGGGGTCGGTGCGTCGGGCGTCGGTGACGTCATGCCGTCCGGCGTCGCGGCAGGGCTCGTCGCGCCGTCACCGGAGGCGTCGTCCGTGCCGCAGGCGGCCAGCGCGAGGGCCAGACCCCCGGCGGCGAGCGTCGCACCGACGAGGCGGGGGACGCGGGTGCGCGGGGTCGTCGTGATCATGGGTGTCGTCCTTCCGTGGGCGGACACGATCGCGCTCGATCGCGGGGGACGGACGGGCCGTCCCTGTCGTTCTCGTGCCCTCCGAACGTATCGGTGCACGTCAGAGGTGCAACTCGCGAGCGGTCGCACCGGCGGCGCGTGCCCATCTCGTGCGGCGCGTGGTCGGAGGACGGCGGGCGATGCGCCACCATGGAGCCATGACGACGACCGAGGCCGCACCCGGCCAGGAGATGCCCGCCGACCGCGAGGTGCTGGGCTGGGAGCGGTTCGGGGACGCCGTGCGCGAGCTCGCGCAGGCCGTGGCGGACTCGGGGTTCGTGCCCGACGTGGTCGTGTCGGTCGCGCGCGGCGGGCTGCCGCCGGGCGGTGCGCTGGCCTACGCGCTGGGCACCAAGGCCGTCGGCACCATGAACGTCGAGTTCTACACGGGCGTCGACACGACGCTGCCGGAGCCGGCGGTGCTGCCGCCGCTGCTCGACACCGAGGCCGTGCAGGGGCTGCGCGCGCTCGTCGTCGACGACGTCGCGGACTCGGGGGAGACGCTCGCGCTGGTCAAGCGGCTGCTGAGCGAGGACTGCTCCGAGGTCCGCACCGCGGTGCTCTACCACAAGCCCCGCTCGGTGGTCGTGCCCGACTACGTGTGGCGCCAGACGGACCGCTGGATCACGTTCCCGTGGTCGGCCCTGCCGCCCGTGACGCCGACGCGCTGACGCCGGCCAGCGCGTCGAGCACGGCCGCCGCGAGCCCGGCGACCTCCGGCACCACGCCGACCGCGCCCGCGTCCTCGAGCTCGCCCGGCTCGGCGTAGCCCCACGCGACGCCCAGGCACGGCAGCCCGTGCGCCGCTGCGCCGACCGCGTCGTGCGACCGGTCGCCGACCATGACGACCGGGCCGGTCGGCGCCAGCGCCGCGAGCGCCGCGGCGATGACGTCGGCCTTGGTCGACGGCACGTCGTCGAGCGGTGCGCCGAACACGCCGTCGACGCCGCCCGCGAGGTGCCTGGTCAGGCCGTAGCGCTCGCAGATCGGGCGCGCGAAGACCTCGGGCTTGCTGGTCGCGACGGCCAGCCGCACGCCCGCGTCCCGCAGCGCGGCGAGCTGCTCGGGCACGCCGTCGTACACGCTGTTCTGCCACATGCCCTGGTCACGGAAGTACCCGCGGTACGCCTCGACGGCCTCGGGCACGCGCGCGGGCGGCACGCCGAACAGCGCGAACGACGAGGGCAGCGGCGGCCCGACGAACCGGCGCAGCGCCCGGTCGTCCGGCATGGGCAGACCCAGCGCCGCGAACGCGACGCGCGCGCTCGCGGCGATGCCGGGGTAGGAGTCGGTGAGCGTGCCGTCGAGGTCGAGCAGCGCGAGCGGTGCGCCGGCGGGCGCCGCGGCGGCCCCGGTCACGCGGCGCCGTCGGTCACGCGAGCGAGCACCGCGGCGGGGACCTGGGACGTCGACGTCAGCACCTCGACGGCACCGGCCTCGCGCAGCTCGTCGCCGTCGGCGTAGCCCCAGCCCGCGCCGAGGCACGGCAGCCCGTGCTCGGCCGCGCCGTGCACGTCGTGCTCGCGGTCGCCGAGCATGACTGCCCGGAACCCCGCGTCACCGGTCGCCTCGCGCACCCACGCCAGCGCGCGGCCGATGATCTGGCCCTTGGACTCCGACTCGTCGTCCGGTGCGCCCACGAGGTGGTCGAGCAGCGGCGTCAGGCCCGTCTCGTCGCAGATCGGCGCGGCCCACCGCTCGGGCTTCGCGGTCGCGACGACCAGCAGCGCACCGGCCTCGCGCAGCGCCGTCAGCGCCTGCGGGACGCCGTCGAACACGCGCGTGTCCCACACGCCGACCCGGCCGAAGTGGCCGGCGTACGCGGCGGCTGCGTCGTCGAGCAGCTCGGCGGGGACGCCGTGCGTCGCGAGCGACCAGCCGAGCGGCGGCCCGGCGAAGGACCGCATGACGGCCTCGCTCGGCACGGGCAGCCCGACGTGCTCGTACGCCGCGCGCACCGACGCGACGATCCCGGACGCCGAGTCCATGAGGGTGCCGTCGAGGTCGAGGAGGGCCACGGGCCGGGGGGAGGTCATGGGACCGATCGTGCCCCACGTGCGCGGGGGGACCGAATCGGTGACGACGTCCGGGACGGGCGTCGATACACTGGGGCGCACAGGCGTCGACCCGGCCATCACCGGTGAGCCTCCGGAAGAACGGGACCCGCCCGGTGGGCGTGTCCTCAGTAGAACCGGACGGGGCAGGCCCGTCACAGCCGTCGTCAGAGTGGTCGGGGCGCGTCCTCGGCAAGCGAGGTGGTACCGCGGTGGTGCCCGGCCGGTCCGGGTGGCGTCGTCCTCGTGGCCGTGCCGCACCTGCCCAGGTGCGCGAGACCAGGAGCACCGACCGTGGCGTACCCGCTGCACCGCACGTCCGACGGCACCGCCGCCAGCGTCCCGCCCAGCCCCGACCTGCCCGCGCTCGAGGGCGACGTGCTGGCGTACTGGCAGGCCGACGGCACGTTCCGCGCGTCGATCGACCAGCGACCCGCCGGCGAGCACGGCGACAACGAGTACGTCTTCTACGACGGCCCGCCGTTCGCCAACGGCCTGCCGCACTACGGGCACCTGCTCACGGGGTACGCCAAGGACGTCGTGCCGCGCTACCAGACCATGCGCGGCCGCCGCGTGGAGCGCCGGTTCGGCTGGGACACGCACGGCCTGCCGGCCGAGCTCGAGGCCGAGCGCGTGCTGGGCATCACCGACAAGTCCCAGATCGACGAGATGGGCATCGCCGCGTTCAACGACGCGTGCCGCACGTCCGTGCTCACCTACACGCAGGAGTGGCAGGACTACGTCACGCGCCAGGCGCGGTGGGTCGACTTCGAGCACGACTACAAGACGCTCGACCCGACCTTCATGGAGTCGGTGATCTGGGCGTTCAAGCAGCTGTACGACAAGGGCCTGGCCTACGAGGGCTACCGCGTGCTGCCGTACTGCTGGCGCGACGAGACGCCGCTGAGCAACCACGAGCTGCGCATGGACGAGGACGTGTACGCCTCGCGCCAGGACCCCGCGCTCACGGTCGGGTTCCGGCTCGAGACCGGCGAGCTCGTGCTGGTCTGGACGACGACCCCGTGGACGCTGCCGTCGAACCTCGCGGTCGCCGTCGGCCCTGACGTCGAGTACGTCGTCGTCGAGCCGCAGGCCGGGTCGCCGTTCGCCGACGCGCACCCGGGGGAGCGGGTCGTGCTCGCGGCAGCGCGGCTCGGCGCGTACGCGCGCGAGCTGGGCGACGAGCCGACGGTCGTCGCGACGCTCACGGGCGCCGACCTCGTCGGCCGCCGCTACACGCCGCCGTTCGACTACTTCGCGGGCCACGAGAACGCGCACCGGGTGCTCGCGGCCGACTTCGTCACGACCGAGGACGGCACGGGCGTCGTGCACCTCGCACCCGCGTTCGGCGAGGACGACATGGCCACGTGCGACGCCGCGGGCATCGTGCCCGTCGTGCCCGTCGACTCCAAGGGCCGCTTCACCTCGCAGGTCGACGACTACGCCGGCGTGCAGGTGTTCGACGCGAACAAGCAGGTCATCGCCGACCTCAAGGCCGGCACGGGCCCGCTCGCGCGCGTCGACGCGGGGCACCGGGCCGTGGTGCTGCGGCACGAGACGTACGAGCACTCCTACCCGCACTGCTGGCGGTGCCGGAACCCGCTGATCTACAAGGCCGTGTCGTCGTGGTTCGTGCGCGTCACCGCGTTCAAGGACCGCATGGTCGAGCTCAACCAGGGCATCGAGTGGATCCCCGGGCACATCAAGGACGGCCAGTTCGGCAAGTGGCTCGCCAACGCGCGCGACTGGTCGATCAGCCGCAACCGCTACTGGGGCACGCCCATCCCGGTGTGGGTGAGCGACGACCCCGCCTACCCGCGGGTCGACGTGTACGGCTCGTTCGCCGAGCTCGAGGCCGACTTCGGCCGCCTGCCGCTCAACGACCGCGGCGAGCCCGACCTGCACCGCCCGTTCATCGACGACCTGACGCGCCCCAACCCCGACGACCCGACCGGGCGCTCGACCATGCGCCGCATCCCCGACGTGCTCGACGTGTGGTTCGACTCGGGGTCGATGCCGTTCGCGCAGGTGCACTACCCGTTCGAGAACCGTGACTGGTTCGAGCACCACTACCCGGGCGACTTCATCGTCGAGTACATCGGGCAGACGCGCGGCTGGTTCTACACGCTGCACGTGCTGGCCACGGCGATCTTCGACCGTGCCGCGTTCCGCAACGTCATGTGCCACGGGATCGTGCTGGGCGACGACGGCCGCAAGGCCAGCAAGTCGCTGCGCAACTTCCCCGACCCGGTGCTCATGTGGGACAAGTACGGGTCCGACGCGGTGCGCTGGTCGCTCATGTCCTCGACGATCCTGCGCGGCGGCAACCTCGTGGTGACCGAGGAGGGCATCCGCGACGGCGTGCGCCAGGTGCTGCTGCCGCTGTGGAGCACGTACTACTTCTTCACGCTGTACGCGGGTGCCGCCGACGGCGGGCGGGGGTACGCCGCCCGGCGCGTCACGGCCGAGCGGGCCGCAGGGCTGCCGCCCATGGACCGCTACCTGCTCGCGCGCACGGCCGACCTGAGCGCGACGCTCACGGCCCAGCTCGACGCGTACGACATCCCCGCCGCGTGCGAGTCGGTGCGCGAGCACCTCGACGTGCTGACCAACTGGTACGTGCGCACGCAGCGCGACCGGTTCTGGTCGGAGGACGCCGACGCGTTCGACACGCTGTGGACCGCGCTCGAGGAGCTCACGCGCGTCATGGCGCCGCTCGCGCCGCTCGTCACGGAGGAGGTGTGGCGCGGCCTGACCGGTGGGCGCAGCGTGCACCTCACCGACTGGCCGACGGCCGACGAGGCGCTCGTGCACGACGACGCGCTCGTGGCGGCGATGGACGAGGTGCGGGCCGTGGTGTCCGCCGCGCTCGGGCTGCGCAAGGCGCACCAGGTGCGCGTGCGGCAGCCGCTGCGTCGCCTCACCGTGGCCGTGGCCGACCCGGCCGCGCTCGCGCCGTACACCGACCTGCTCGCGGCCGAGCTCAACGTCAAGCACGTCGACGTCGTCGCGGCCGACGCCGAGACGACCGAGAGCTTCGGCATCGTGCAGCGGCTCGCGGTGAACGCGCGCGCCGCCGGCCCGCGCCTGGGCCGGTCCGTGCAGCACGTCATCAAGGCGGCCCGCACGGGCGCCTGGCGCGTCGACGGCGAGACGGTCGTGGTGACCACCGACGACGGCGACGTCGCGCTCGAGCCCGCCGAGTACGAGCTGACGACGGTCGTCGGCGAGGGCGGCGGGGGCGACGTCGCGGCGGCCGTGCTGCCCGGCGGCGTCGTCGTGGTGCTCGACCTCGCGCTCGACGCCGCGCTGCTCGCCGAGGGCTACGCGCGCGACGTCGTCCGGGCGGTGCAGGACGCGCGCAAGGCCGCCGGCCTGCACGTGGCCGACCGCATCGACCTCGTGCTCGGCGTGCCCGCCGGCCACGTGGCGGACGTCGAGGCGCACCGCGCGTTCGTCGCCGCCGAGACCCTCGCGGCGTCGGTGACGCTCGAGCCGACCGACGCGGCCGACGTGGCCGTGCACCTGACGAAGGCGGACGCATGAGCGGCGGGGCCGACCACCTGAAGGACGAGGCCGCCCGCGCGGCACGCGCCGCGGCGGACGAGGTGTACCGCGCGATCCTCGCGCGCGCGCCCGAGCACGACATCGACCCGTCGCTCGACCGTGTGCGGGACGTGCTCGAGCTGCTGGGCGACCCGCAGCGCGCGTTCCGCACCGTGCACCTCACGGGCACGAACGGCAAGACGTCGACCGCGCGCATGGTCGAGCGGCTGCTGCGCGAGCACGGCCTGCGCACCGGACGCTTCACGAGCCCGCACCTGACGCGCGTCAACGAGCGCATCAGCATCGACGGCGAGCCGATCAGCGACGAGCGCTTCGTCGAGGTGTGGCAGGACGTCGCGCCGTACGTGCACATGGTCGACGCGCGCGCGGCCGAGGACGGCGGTCACCGGCTGTCGTTCTTCGAGGTGTTCACGGTCATGGCGTACGCGGCGTTCGCCGACGCGCCCGTGGACGTCGCGGTCGTCGAGGTCGGCATGGGCGGCCGGTGGGACGCCACGAACCTCGTCGACGCCGAGGTCGCCGTCATCACGCCGGTCGCGATGGACCACGAGCGGTACCTCGGCGAGACGCTCGTCGAGATCGCCGCCGAGAAGTCCGGCATCGTCAAGGACGGCGCGACGCTCGTGCTCGCGCACCAGACCGACGACGTCGAGGGCGTGGTGCTCGCCGTCGCGGCCGAGCGCGGTGCGCGCGTCGTGCGCGAGGACGTCGACGTCGCGGTCGTCGAGCGGCAGGTGGCCGTCGGCGGGCAGGTCGTCGCGCTGCGCGGGCTCGGTGGCGTGTACACCGAGGTGTTCCTGCCGCTGTACGGCGAGCACCAGGCCCACAACGCGCTGCTCGCGCTCGTCGCGACCGAGGCGCTGCTCACCGGCGGCGCGGCGCTCGACGGGTCGGTCGTCGAGGCCGCGTTCGCGGACGTGTCGTCGCCCGGGCGGCTCGAGGTCGTGCGCTCGAGCCCGACCGTCCTGGTCGACGGTGCGCACAACCCCGCCGGGGCCGAGGCGCTCGCGGACGCGGTCGAGGAGGCGTTCGCGTTCACGCGGCTCGTCGGCGTCGTGGGCGTCATGGCGGACAAGGAGCCCGAGGGCATCCTCGCGGCGCTCGAGCCGCTGCTCGCCGAGGTCGTCGTCACGCAGGCGTCGGGGGCCCGCGCGCTGGACGCCGACGACCTCGCGGAGGTCGCGATCGACGTGTTCGGCGAGGACCGCGTGCACGTCGCGGCCCGGCTGCCCGACGCGATCGACGTCGCCGTGCAGCGCGCCGAGGGCGAGGAGGAGCGCGGTGCGGGGGTGCTCGTCACCGGCTCGATCCTGCTGGTCGCGGAGGCGCGGGTGCTGCTCGGACGCGACTGAGGGTGGCGTCCCGCCGGGCTCGTGCCGGACGGCTGCGGGCCGACGGTCACCGGTCGGCGTGCGCCCCGGCGGCCGTGGGCGAGACGGCGAGCGCCGCGACCTGCGCGATCGTCGTGCGGGACGCCGGCCAGCCGAGCGCGCGGACGACCGAGTCGTCGACCAGGTGCTCGCGCTCGACCTGCGTCATCATCTCGGCCTGCTCGCGCGCCGCCGGGCTGACGAGTCCCGCGAGCCGGACCACGGGTGCCCGCAGCGCCCGCGCCCGCACGGTGCGCCCGTCGGTGCGGACGCGTCCGAGCGCGGCGGCCAGCTCGTGCCCGGTGGTCGGTTCGATCGCCGGCAGGTGCAGCACGGTGTCCCTGCGCATCGTCGGGTCGTGCGCGACGCGGACCAGTGCGGCCGCGACCTCGCTCGGGAGTGCGAACGAGTGCGGTGCGTCGGGCGAGCCCAGCCACGGGAGCACGGGCCGGCCGGTGCCGGCCGCGCCCACGACCACCGGCCACGGGAGCACGCCGAGCGACGCGCCCGGCCCGAGGAAGTCCGCGGCGCGGCACACCACGACGTCGAGCCCGGCGTCGGCGGAGGACTCGAGCACGCGCCAGCCGGCGAGCCGCGCGCGACCCTTGCGGGTACGCGTGCGCAGCGGGGTCGTCTCGCGCAGCGGCTCGCCCGCGTCGCCGTACACGTACACGTTGTCGAGGAACGTCAGCGGCAGACCGGCGTCGCGGCAGGCACCTGCCACGGCGGCCACGAGCGCCGGCCACCGGTCGGTCCACACGTCGGCCCGGTACGGCAGCCCGAGCGTCGCCACGACCCTGCCGCACCCCTCGAACGCGGCGGCGAGCGTCGTGCGGTCGTAGTCGGCGACGTGTCGCACGCTCACGCCGTCCGGTGCGTCGCGCGGGGGCGTCCGTCCCACCGCGACGGCCTCGTGCCCGGCGGCCTCGAGCGCGTCGAGCACCAGCCGCCCGACGCGACCCGAGGCGCCGACGACGGCCGTCGGCGCGGGGCTCACGCCACCGCCGCCG
>JAEYNO010000309.1 GCA_023412515.1 Actinomycetes bacterium | reverse complement strand
GTCTTCGACTTGTTCGTCTTCGCCTGCCGGCCCTTGCGGACCAGCTGCTGGATCGTAGGCACTACGTCTCCGTCTGGTAGATGAGCTCTGGTCGACCGGTGCCCGTCACCCAGGACGGCCGGCAAGTTCGCGAGTCGCCGCCCGTCGCGCGGCTATCACCTGGTCGAGAGTCCCGAACCGACCCCCGCGCTCGGGCGTGTCGCCCCGTTCTCCTGCGGCCCCGGGGCCCAGCAGGAGCCGGGCGGCGGGAGCCGCGCGTGAGGCGGGGGTGTCGTCCTGTGCACTCACGGTCCGGATGGGTCCGCACGAGTCGGACATCCACCGTGCGAGTGCACGCGCGAGGGCCCGACGGCGCGGGCACGGTGTCCAACGTTACCTTCCCGCCCTGACACCGTCAAAGGACGGGCAGTGTGACGCTGCCCCGCTTCGACCGGGCGCCCACGTGCGGGAGCGGCGACGCTGGTCAGCCGGTTGCGAGCGCCGTCCTCGCGAGCAGGACGCCCCATGCCGCTCCGGCTGCCCGGTCGTCCTGCGGCCCAGCGGTCCCACCGACGCGACCGTGTGCCGGGCGACGACCACGACCCGGCGGGGCCGATGCCCGAGGGGGCCCACCGGCGTGCGGTGGACCCCCTCGGGGTGGATCAGGAGGACGACGTCAGCGCAGGTCGCCGAAGTCGATGTCCTCGAGCGGGATCGCCTCGCCCGAGCCGAAGCCCAGTGCGGGGAAGTCGATCTCGTCGTAGCCGAAGGTCGGGTACAGCTCGGCCTTGGCCTCCTCGGTGGGCTCGACCGCGACGTCGCGGTAGCGGGGCAGACCCGTACCGGCCGGGATGAGCTTTCCGAGGATGACGTTCTCCTTGAGGCCGAGCAGCGGGTCGCTGCGACCCGACATGGCGGCCTCGGTGAGCACGCGGGTGGTCTCCTGGAAGGAGGCCGCCGACAGCCACGAGTCGGTCGCGAGCGACGCCTTCGTGATGCCCATGAGCTCGGGACGACCCGAGGCCGGCTGACCGCCCTCGGCGACCGCCTGGCGGTTGGCGTCCTCGAACCGGCCACGCTCGGCGAGCTCGCCGGGCAGCAGGTCGGTCGAGCCCGAGTCGAGCACCGTCACGCGACGCAGCATCTGCCGCACGATGACCTCGATGTGCTTGTCGTGGATGTCCACACCCTGCGAGCGGTAGACCTCCTGCACCTCGTCGACCAGGTGCTCCTGCGTCTTGCGCGGGCCGAGGATGCGCAGGACCTTCTTCGGGTCCACCGCACCCTGCACCAGCTGGGTCCCGACGACGACGTGGTCGCCGTCGTTGACCAGCAGACGCGAGCGCTTGGTGATCGGGTAGGCGATCTCCTCCGAGCCGTCGTCCGGGGTCAGGACGATGCGCCGCGAGCGGTCACCCTCCTCGATCACCACGCGGCCCGAGAACTCCGCGATCGGCGCCTCACCCTTGGGGGTACGGGCCTCGAAGAGCTCCTGGACACGCGGCAGACCCTGCGTGATGTCCTCCGCGGAGGCGACACCACCGGTGTGGAAGGTACGCATCGTCAGCTGCGTGCCGGGCTCACCGATCGACTGGGCCGCGATGATGCCCACGGCCTCGCCGATGTCGACGAGCTTGCCCGTGGCCAGCGAACGGCCGTAGCACTTGGCGCACGTGCCGACGCGCGACTCGCACGTGAGCACCGAGCGGATCTTGAGCTCGGTCACGCCCGCCTCGAGCAGCCGGTCCAGCAGGACGTCGCCCACGTCGTCGCCGGCGCGGCCGACGACCTCGTCACCGACCGACACGTCGGTCGCGAGCGTCCGGGTGTACACGGACGTCTCGACCTTGTCGTGCCGGCGCAGCGTCCCGTCGGCCGCGGCCACGCCGATCGGCATGGTCAGGCCGCGCTCGGTGCCGCAGTCCTCCTCGCGGACGATGACGTCCTGCGAGACGTCCACCAGACGACGCGTGAGGTAGCCCGAGTCGGCGGTCCGCAGAGCGGTGTCCGCCAGACCCTTGCGGGCGCCGTGCGTCGCGATGAAGTACTCGAGGACGGACAGGCCCTCGCGGTAGTTCGCCTTGATCGGGCGCGGGATGATCTCGCCCTTCGGGTTGGCGACGAGGCCACGCATGCCCGCGATCTGGCGGACCTGCATCCAGTTGCCTCGCGCGCCCGAGCCGACCATGCGGAAGACGGTGTTGCGGGCCGGGAAGTTGGCCTGCATCGCCTTCGCGACCTTGTCGGTGGCGTTCGTCCAGATCTCGATGAGCTCCTGACGACGCTCGTCGTCGGTGATGAGGCCCTTGTCGTACTGGCCCTGCACCTTCGCCGCGCGCGCCTCGTGCTCCTCGAGGATCTCCTGCTTGATCGCCGGCGTGGCGACGTCGGAGATCGCGATGGTCACGCCCGAGCGGGTGGCCCAGCGGAAGCCGGCCTCCTTGAGCGCGTCCAGCGACGCCGCGACCTCGACCTTGGGGTACCGCTCGGCCAGGTCGTTGACGATCGCCGAGAGGCGCTTCTTGTCGACCACGCCGTTCTCGTACGGGTAGTCGACCGGCAGCAGCTCGTTGAAGAGCGCACGGCCGAGCGTCGTCTCGAACAGCAGCGTCTGACCGGGCTCCCAGCCCTCGGGCGCCGTCTCCTCGTCGAGGACCAGGTCGTCGAACCGGATCTTCACGACCGCGTTGAGGTCGAGGGTCCCCTGGTCGAACGCCATGATCGCCTCGGACACCGAGCTGAAGGTACGGCCCGCACCCAGCGGGTCCTCCTTGTCGGAGGTGAGGTGGAACAGGCCGATGATCATGTCCTGCGAGGGCATGGTCACCGGACGGCCGTCCGACGGCTTGAGGATGTTGTTGCTCGAGAGCATGAGGATGCGGGCCTCGGCCTGCGCCTCGGCGCTCAGGGGCAGGTGGACGGCCATCTGGTCACCGTCGAAGTCCGCGTTGAACGCGGCGCAGACGAGCGGGTGCAGGTGGATCGCCTTGCCCTCGACGAGCTGCGGCTCGAACGCCTGGATGCCCA
>JAEYNO010000295.1 GCA_023412515.1 Actinomycetes bacterium | reverse complement strand
CTCGATCCAGGGCTTCGCCGAGCTGTACCGGCGAGGCGGCGTGCGTCCCGGCCCCGAACTGGACGAGGCGATGGGCCGCATCGAGGGCGAGGTCGGCCGGATGCGGCTGCTTGTCAACGACCTGCTGCTGCTCGCGCGGCTCGACGCGGGCCGCACGCTGGAGCGCGAGCCGGTCGACCTGGGGGTGCTCGCGGTCGACGCGGTCGCGGACGCGCACGCCGCGGGGCCGGACCACGCGTGGCGGCTCGACCTGCCGGGCACCGACGACGGCGACGCGCCCGACGACGCGCTGACCGTCCTCGGCGACGACCACCGGCTGCGTCAGGTGCTGGCGAACCTCACGTCGAACGCGCGCCGCCACACTCCCCCCGGGACGCGCGTCGACGTGGGCGTGCGCCGGGACGGCGCGGACGTGGTGCTGACCGTGACCGACGACGGACCGGGCGTGCCGCCCGACCTGGCGGACTCGTTGTTCCAGCGGTTCACGCGCGGTGACGCGTCGCGCAACCGGGCCGCCGGCTCGACGGGGCTGGGGCTCGCGATCGCCCACGCCGTGGTGACGGCGCACGGCGGGACGCTCACGTGCACGTCGGTGCCGGGGCGCACGACGTTCGCCGCGCGCCTGCCCGTCGCGGGTCCCACCCGTCCGGGTGACACGACGGACGCGGCGGCCGCGGTCGGTACCTGACGGGACGACGACCGTCGCCCCGCGGACGACGGACGGGGACGACCGTGCTCACCGACGCGCACGCCTTCAGCGGCTTCTCGGTCGACGACCTGGACGCCGCCGAGCGGTTCTACTCCGACGTGCTGGGCCTGCCGGTCGAGCGCACGCCCCAGGGGCTGTGGCTGCGGCTCGGCGCGCGCGAGGCCCCGGGCACGCCCACGACGGACGTCTTCGTCTACCCGAAGGGCGACGCGCACCGACCCGCGACGTTCACGGTGCTCAACCTCGCGGTCGACGACCTCGAGGGCGTCGTCGCGTGGCTGCGGGGCCGCGGCGTGACGTTCGAGCGGTACCCGGGGATCGCCGCCGACGACGACGGGATCGTGCGTGGCGGCGCCGCCGGGCCCGACATCGCGTGGTTCACGGACCCGGCGGGCAACGTCGTCGCGGTGCTGCGCCGCTGATCGGCCGCGCACCCGCACGGCCGGCGGTCGCCGCCACGCCGCGCGAGCGCCCCGGTGCGTCAGAGGCCGTAGGCCAGGTACGCGTCGAGCACGTCGACCACGGGGGCCGTGAGCTGGAGCACGGCCGTGCCGTTGCGCCACACCGCCACACCCGTCCCGTCGCCCGCGTCGACGACCGTGTACGTGCCGACGACCTCGCCACCGACCGTCACGTCACCCGAGGCGGGCAGCGCGGGAGCGGCGGGGTCGGGCGTCGTCGCACCCGTGTCGGGCGGGCTGACGGGCAGCGCGGCCGTGAGCGTCTCCTGCAGCGCGGTCGCCGCCTCGGGCGTCGCGAGCTGCGCCGCGCGCACCGTCACGGTGCCGCCGGACCCGTCGGTGAGCGTCTCGGTGTACGCCTCGACGGCACCCGCGGCGAGCCGCTCGGGGTCCTCCTGCGACGTCGCGAGGGCGTACTGGAGCACGGTCGTCGGCAGGGCCGTCGCGAACGCCGTCGTCGCCTCGCGCGCCACGGGCGCGGTCGCGGGTGTGGGCACGGGCAGGACGACGGTCGGCGCGTCGCCGGCCGGCTCGGCGCCCGTGCCGTCGTCGCGCGTCAGCAGGATCCCGACGACGGCACCGGCGACCACGAGCACGACGACGCCGATGACGACGGGCAGCAGCCACGCGGGCCGGCGACGCGGGTCGCCGTGCCGGGCAGCGGCCGGCGGCGCGAGCTCCGGCGAGGCGGGCTCCGTGGGGGCGGGTGCACCGGACGGCGCCCACGCGGGGCGGCCCGCGCCGGGGGCACCCTGCGGCGTCGCGGCCGGTCGGTGCGTCGGGCCCACGGGGCCGGGTCCCTGCTCCGGCTGCCCGGGTCGTCCGGTGTCGCTCATGCGGGCGTCCCCCTCGGTGTCGAGGCCCGGCGGGAGCCCGGACCAGGCCGCAGCCTACCCAGCCCTCACCCCTCGAGGTCGCGACGCCGCACGCCGACGAGCCCCGCCGCGACCAGCAGCCCGGCGACGGCGGTGACCGCGACGGCGGCTCCCGCGTCGACGGGCCCGGCGGGGAGCGTCGCGAGGTGCGCGAACGGCGAGAGCACGTCGGCCCCGGCGGGCAGCAGCGCGGCGAGCGTCCCGACGGTCGCCGCGTAGGCGACGTACAGCCACACGACGCCGGTCAGCCTCGGTGCGAGCCCGGCGACGGCGACCGCGACCCCCAGCACCACGAGCAGGCCCGGCACCGCGCCGGCCGCGGCACCGAGCAGGCGACCGATCTGCGCGGGGTCGTCGAGCGTGAGCGCGGCCCCCGTCCCCATGACGAGCCCGGCCAGCAGCATCGTGACGGCGGCGGCGACGGCCGCCAGCGCCGTCTGCGCCCCGAGCCAGCGCACGCGCCCGACGGGCAGCGCGAGGAGAGCGGCCGCCCGGCCCGCACGCTCGTCGGCCAGCGCACCCGTGACCGTCGTCGCCGCGGACGCGCCGGCGAGCACCGCGAGGAACACGACGTAGAGCCCGAGCACGGCGGCGACGGCGTCGCCCGGGTCGCCCAGGAGCACCGACACCGAGGGCTCGTCGCGCACGAACCGCACCACCGCGGAGGCGAGGACGCCGACCAGCCCGGCCGTGAGCACGAGGCCCGCGCCCCACGCGAGGACCGTGGTCCGCTGCCGGCGCCACGCCAGGCCGACGAGCCCGGCGACGCGTCCCCGGGCGGGGCCGGGCCGCTCGGGCAGCAGGCCCGTGCCCAGGTC
>JAEYNO010000272.1 GCA_023412515.1 Actinomycetes bacterium | reverse complement strand
GCCGAGGGGCGCGACGAGCACGACCACGGCGGCGCGTCGGCGTCCGCGTGCGGGACGGGGGCCCCGGCGCCCGCCGGGCCCGTGGTGCTCGGCCTGCCGACGCTGGGTCGTCCCGCGCGCTGAGGCGCGTCGCCGACGAGCACGCGCGACCCGGGCCCTTGGGACCAGGAGCGGCCCGCCGTCCGGCGCTTCAATGAACGCGGCAGTGTCGCCACGTCGCAGCGTCAGTGGAGCCCGTCATGCGAGACGTCTTCCTGTTCCTGGCCCAGCAGCCCGTGCTGCTGCTCTTCGTCGTCATCGGCGTCGGGTCCGCGGTGGGTCACGTCAAGGTGCGGGGCGTCGGGCTCGGCGCGGCCGCCGTGCTGTTCCTCGCGATCGGGTCGTCCGCGTGGGCGGCGTCGTACGGCGTCGACCTCGAGATCACCGAGGCGCTCGGCACGCTCGGGCTCACGCTGTTCACGTTCTGCGTCGGCCTCGTGTCGGGCGCGACGTTCTTCTCGTCGCTGCGGCGCTCGCTCGCGCCGATCCTCGCGACCGCCGGCGTGCTCGTGCTCAGCGCGGGCGTCGCGGTCGGCGCCGGCCGGCTGCTCGGGCTGGACGCCCCCACGGTGGCGGGCGCGTGGGCGGGTGCGGTGACGAACACGCCGGCGCTCGCGGCCGCGCGGGACGCGGCGGGCGACGCCACGACGCCCACGATCGGCTACGCCGTCACCTACCTCTTCGGCGTGGTCGGGATGCTCGTCGCGGTGTCGGTCGCGCTGCGCCACCGCGAGCACGACACCGACGCGCCCCCGACGCTCGTGAGCCGCACCGTGCGCGTCGAGGCGACCTCGGGCGTGCGCGTGCGCGACCTCGAGCTCGCGCACCGCGACCGGATCAAGTTCTCGCGCGTGCGACGCGGCGAGACGTCGCCGATCCGCACCGCCGCCGACGCGGACCTGCTCGTGCTCGACGACCTCGTGACCGTGGTCGGCCCGGTGGACGACGTCGAGGCGGTCACGCGCGAGCTCGGCCACGCGTCGTCGCACCGCCTCGAGGCGGACCGCCTGTACCTCGACATGCGACGGGTCACCGTCTCGGCGGACCACGCGGCGGGGCACACGATCGCCGAGCTCGACCTGCTGCACCGCTTCGGCGCGACCATCTCGCGCGTGCGTCGCGGCGACGTCGACGTCCTCGCCACGGACGACTTCCAGCTGCAGCTCGGCGACCGCGTGCGCGTGATCGCGCCGCGCGAGCGCATGGCGGAGGTGTCCCGGTGGTTCGGCGACTCGTCGCGCGGGCTGTCGGACATCACGCCCGTCGTGCTCGGCGTCGGCATGACGCTCGGCATCCTGCTGGGTGCCGTGGCGTTCCCCGTGCCGGGGCGCGTGTTCTCGATCGGCTCGGCCGCCGGCACGTTGCTCGTCGGGCTCGTGCTCGGGCGCGTGGGTCGCATCGGCCCGGTCGTCACGGCGATGCCGTACACGGCGGCCCAGGCGGTCGCCGAGCTCGGGCTCCTGGTGTTCCTGGCACAGGCCGGGTCGCGCGCGGGCGCGCAGATCGGCGCGGCGTTCACGTCCGGGGAGTGGTTGCGGATCATGGTGCTCGGGGCGCTCGTCACGACGACGGTCGCGGTGGGGCTCTCGCTCGTCATGCGTCGCGTCTTCCGGATCGGCGGCACGCGCCTGTCGGGGATCGTCGGCGGCACGCAGACGCAACCGGCCGTGCTCGCGTTCGCGAACGCGCGCACCGGGTACGACGCGCGCGTCGCGCTCGGCTACGCGCTCGTGTACCCGGCCGCCATGATCACCAAGATCGTGCTGGGCCAGGTGCTCGGCGGGCTGTGACGCCCCGCCGCCCGGGAGGCGCCGCGCCGGTGTGGGCGCTCAGTTGTCGGGGACGTCGGGCGGCGGCGGACCGTCCGCCGGGACCACGGGGTCGAGCGCCGCGAACAGCTGCACGCCCGTGCCCAGGCCGCACGCGAGCAGCTGCGCGAGCTGCAGGTCGGTGACGCCCTGCTCGAGGTCCGCCGAGACCTCGGCGTACACCGCGAGCTCGCCCTCCTCCTCGCGGACGTACGCCTTGGGCCAGATGCGCTCGCGGTTCCAGTCGTTGATGGCCAGCGCGACCGCACGGCGCTGCTCGACCGGCAGCGTGCGGTGCCAGCGGCCGCGCACCTGCAGGATCTCGGACTGCTCGCCGAGCAGCAGGAACCAGAACCGGCTGCCGTCCCACGTGCCCGTGAGGTCGCCGTCCTCGTCGATCACGAACCGGTACCCGCGGCCCAGCAGGTAGTCCGCGACGCGGTCGCGCGTCAGGGGCTGCGGCGGCTCGTCGTCCTGGGGGCGCGCCTTGGTGGGCTTGGGCAGCCCGCCGAGCACGCGCAGCAGCCAGCCCGGGGCGCTCACGGGGCCGTCCCCGCGGGGTCCGGGTACCGCTCGTCGAGCGCGTCGAACAGCATGCTGCCCGTCGACAGGCCGCAGAACAGCAGCTGGCTGAGCTGGGCGTCCGTCGCGCCGTGCTCGAGGTCCGTCGCGACCTCGGAGACCACGTGCACGCGGCCGTTGTCGCGCACGCGCGCGTACGCCTTGGGCCAGATCCGCTCGGCGTTCCACTCGTTGCACAGGTCGAGCACCTCCTCGAGGCGCTCGATCGCGAGCTCGCGGTGCCACTGCCCGCGGACCTGCAGGATCTCGGACTGCTCCCCGAATAGGAAGAAGTAGAACAGCCGTCCGCGCCACAGCCCGCCGAGGTCGCCGTCGTTGTCGACGAAGTAGGAGAACTGGTTGTCGGACATCCACGACGCGATGCGCGCGGGCGACACGGGAGCCGGCGCCCGGGTCGCGGCGTCGGCGCCGCCGAGCTCGCGCACGAGCAGCTCGGACACGCGGTCGTGCAGCTCGCGGTCGTCGACGGAGTCCGCGTCGCGCACGGGTGCGGGACGCGTGCGAGCCCTCCAGCGCGCAGCGCGCAGACGGAACCACCCCATGCGGCCGACCCTACCTGGCACCGCCGACGACGCGCGGGGAGGGGCGCCGGTCGCGGACGTGGCACGCGTTACGGTCGGTGCGTGCTCGCCGCCGCCCTCGTCCCCGACACCGTGCTGCTGCTGCCGGGTGCCGCCGGCCGCGGCCCCGACGAGGCCGCGCTGCGCGCGCTGCGCGCC
>JAEYNO010000082.1 GCA_023412515.1 Actinomycetes bacterium | reverse complement strand
GAGCGCATGACGATCGACGTCCCCGAGGAGTACCTCGGCGCCGTCACGCAGCTCCTCGCGCAGCGCAAGGGCCGCATGGAGACCATGAGCAACCACGGCACCGGCTGGGTGCGCATGGAGTTCGTCGTGCCGGCGCGCGGCCTCATCGGCTTCCGCACGCGGTTCCTCACCGACACGCGCGGCACCGGCATCGCGTCGTCCATCGCCGAGGGCTACGAGCCGTGGGCCGGCCCCATCGAGACCCGCACCAACGGCTCGCTCGTCGCCGACCGTGCGGGCGTCGCGACGCCGTTCGCGATGCTCAACCTCCAGGAGCGCGGCACGTTCTTCGTCGACCCGACGTCCGAGGTGTACGAGGGCATGGTCGTCGGCGAGAACGCGCGCAACGAGGACATGGACGTCAACATCACCAAGGAGAAGAAGCTCAACAACATCCGTTCGTCCACGGCGGAGTCGTTCGAGAACCTGGTGCCGCCGCGCAAGCTCACGCTCGAGGAGTCGCTGGAGTTCGCGCGCGAGGACGAGTGCGTCGAGGTCACCCCCGAGGTCGTGCGCATCCGCAAGGTCGTGCTCGACCAGACCGAGCGCGCACGTCAGACCGCACGCAACAAGCGCGCCTGACCCGCAGGGGCGAGGATGACGGCATGACGACGCCGACCGACGAACCCAGCGCCGCCACCCCCGCCCCCTCGCAGGCCACGGCCGGCGCGTCCCGCGTCTCCTGGCGCGTGTTCGCGCCGGCCGCCGCGGTGATCGTGCTGCTCGCGGGCCTGGCGATCCTCTTCCCCGACCGGGCGGAGTCGGTCGTCGAGGCCGTGCAGGCCGACGTGATCGGCGCGTTCGGCTGGTACTACGTGCTCATCGTCGCGGGCTTCGTGCTGTTCGCGCTGTGGATGGGGCTGAGCCGCTTCGGCGACATCATGCTCGGCGGCGACGACGACGAGCCCGAGTTCTCGCTCGGGTCGTGGTTCTCGATGCTGTTCGCCGCGGGCATGGGCATCGGCCTGGTGTTCTGGGGCGTCGCCGAGCCGCTGAGCCACTACGCGGAGCCCAAGCCGGGGACGTCGGGCACGCCCGCCCAGCTCGCCGAGACCGCGATGGTGCAGACGTACCTGCACTGGGGCGTGCACGCGTGGTCGGTGTACGTCGTGGTGGGCCTGGCGCTGGCCTACGCGGTGCACCGTCGCGGCCGTCCCGTGTCGATGCGGTGGGCGCTCGAGCCGCTCGTGGGCGAGCGGCGGGCCGCCGGACGGCTGGGCGACATGGTCGACGTCATCGCGGTCGTGGGCACCGTGTTCGGCCTCGCGACGTCCCTCGGGCTCGGCGTGCTGCAGATCGCCGGCGGGCTCGAGCACCTCGGCGTCGTGACGGCCTCGACCGGGCTGGAGGTCGCGCTCGTCGTCGCGATCATGGCCGTCGCGACCGTGTCGGTCGTGTCGGGGCTCGACAAGGGCCTCAAGTGGCTGTCGAACGTCAACGTCGCGCTCGCCGGGCTCCTCATGGTGTGCGTCCTCGCGCTCGGGCCGACGCTCTTCCTGCTGCGCGAGTTCGTGCAGTCGATCGGCGTCTACCTCGCGCGCGTGGTCCCCATGTCGTTCAACGTCAGCGCGTTCTCGGGCGCCGAGGGCGAGGCCTGGCAGGCCGCCTGGACGACGTTCTACTGGGGGTGGTGGATCTCGTGGGCGCCCTTCGTCGGGGTGTTCATCGCGCGCATCTCGCGCGGTCGCACGGTGCGTGAGTTCGTCGTCGGCGTGCTCGGGGTGCCGGTCGTCGCGACGTTCCTGTGGTTCTCGGTGCTGGGCGGCTCTGCGCTGTGGACCGAGCTGTTCGGCGGCGGCGGCCTGGTCGGTGCCGACGGCCAGGTCGACCAGACGAATGCGCTGTTCGACCTGCTCGGGCGGCTGCCCGGCGGTGTCGCGCTGTCGGTGGGCGCGGTGGTGCTGATCGGCCTGTTCTTCGTCACGAGCGCCGACTCGGGCTCGTTCGTCGTGGCCATGCTGACGACGGGCGGCCACCCGTCGCCACGCACGTGGACGCGCGTCGCGTGGTCGGCCGTGACGGCGCTGCTCGCGGCGTCGCTGCTGGTCGCGGGTGGTCTGGTGACGCTCCAGACGGCCGCCATCCTCATCGCGCTGCCGTTCTCGTTCGTCATGCTCGCGATGGTCGCCGCGACCGTGCGGGCGTTCCGTTCCGAGCACCACGCGCGCCTGGTCGCCGAGCGGCTCGCGCAGCGCGAGCTGCTCGAGGAGGCCATCGGCGAGGGCGTCGCGGCCGAGCGCGGCCGCCTCGTCGCGAGCGGCGCCAACCGGCGCGTCCGACGCCTGCTCGCGCAGCGCCGCGAGCCGACCGCGGGCACCACCGGCAACGGCGGGGGCGACGGCGAGAGCCCGGAGGGCGAGGCGTGAGCGGAGGGCTGCTCGCGGTGCACGCGCACCCCGACGACGAGTCGCTCGCGACGGGCGCGCTGCTCGCGACGTGGGCGGCGGCCGGGCGCCCCGTGACCGTCGTGACGGCCACGCGCGGCGAGCGCGGCGAAGTCATCGGCCAGCGGTGGGCGCACCTCGAGGGTGACGGCCCCGCGCTCGCGGGGCACCGCACGGGCGAGCTCGCCGCGGCGCTCGCGGCCCTCGGCGTGCGGGACCACGGGTTCCTCGACGAGGCCGTCGGGCACGACGAGCGGTACGAGGACTCGGGCATGGCGTGGGTGGGCGCGGGCCGCGCCGGGTCTGCGGGTGACGCGCCGCCCGGAGCGTTCGCGTTCGCGTCGCTCGAGGAGGCCGCCGAGGGGCTCGCGCGCGTGCTCCGCTCGCGACGTCCCGCCGTCGTCGTCACCTACGAGCCCGGTGGCGGCTACGGGCACCCCGACCACGTGCGCACCCACGACGTGACGGTGCGCGCGCTCGAGCTCGCGGCGCGCGCGGGCGACGCGCTCTCGCCGGCCCACGTCGTCCCGGTCGCGCTGTGGGCCGTGACGGGTCGCGCGGCGCTGCGCCGCGCGCAGACGGCGCTCGCGGGCGAGGCCGTCCTCGCCGCGCTCGGACCCGCGGTCGAGGGCCTGACCATGCCGGACCCGGCCGCGGAGCCCCCGTCGGTCGCGGTGCCCGACGACGAGGTCGACCTGGTCGTCGACGTCGCCCCGGTCCGTGACCGCGTGCTCGCCGCGCTCCGTGCGCACGGGACGCAGGTGCAGGCGGTGCGGGCCGTCGACGGCGACCCGGCCCTGCTGGGGTGCTACGCGCTGAGCAACGACGTGCTCGCCGCGGTGCCGACCGTCGAGGGCTACCGGTACGCGCCCGGGAGCCTGCGCGCGCACGAGGCGGGGGTCGTGTGGCCCGCCGGTGTGCGGCCGGTAGCCTGAGCGCCGTGCCGCAGCTCACCGCCACCGCCCTGGGCCGGACCGCCGCGTCGCTCGGCACGGGCCTGCTCGCCGGCGCGATCGGCACCGTGATGCACCGCTCGATCCGCCCCTGGGGGATCGTGCTGTGCCTCGCCCTGGTGCTGGCCGTCGCGCTGACGACGCGTGCCTGGGCGGGCTGGCCGGCGTACGTCGCGGCAGCCGTCGGCACGCTCGTCGCCGTGCAGGTGCTGGCGGGCGAGGGGCCGGGCGGAGACGTGCTGCTCCCGGCCGGTGACGGCTGGGGGTGGGCCTGGGTGATCGGCGCGGTCGTCGCGCTGGGCGTGGTCGCGCTGGTGCCGCGACGCTGGGTCGAGGACACGTCACCGGACTCCCCGTGACGGCCGTCGCGCCCGACGACTATCGCGCCGTCGCGGCCCGTCTGGCTGCCGGGGTCGTCGTCGTGACCGCGCTGCGCCACGGCGTCGCGCACGCGGCGACCGTGTCGTCGGTTGCCTCGGTGTCGCTCGACCCGCCGCTGCTGCTGTTCTGCGTGCACACCGACGCGCGTCTGCGCGACGTCCTCGACACGACGGACGCGTGGGCCGTGTCGGTCCTCGCCGACGGTCAGGGCGACGTGGCCGACTGGCTGGCCTCGCCGGGCCGTCCCGCCGTGGGTCAGCTCGACCGCGTCGTGCACGCGCCGGCACCCGTGTCCGGCGCACCCTGGCTCGGCGGGGCTGCCGCGTGGTTCGACTGCCGGACAGAGGCCGTGCACGGCGCCGGGGACCACGACGTCGTGGTCGGTCGCGTGCTCGCGGCCCGCGAGGGCGCTCCCGACGCGGGTGGCCTGGTCCACCTGCGCGGGCGGCTCCGCGACGTCCGCTGACGCGCGGGGAGG
>JAEYNO010000077.1 GCA_023412515.1 Actinomycetes bacterium | reverse complement strand
GCCCGGGACCGGCACGACGCCCGACGGCGCCGCCGAGGTCAGCGCTCGGCCGGACGCTCCCGCGGGGTCGTCGCCCGCTTGAGGCCGCCGACCGCGGCGCGCGCCCGGCGCGCGTTCACGGCGATCTGCACGTCGCGGTACTGCGCGGCACGGTGCAGCTGACCCTTGAGGTCGGAGCCCGACGGGCGGTGCCGCAGCTCGCACGGCACCTCGAGCACGCGGAAGCCCTGCCGCAGCAGGTCGATCGTCATGCCCGTCTCGACGCCCCAGCCGCGCGCGAGCGGCGTGGCCGCCTCGAACGCCTCCCGCGTGAGGCAGCGCATGCCCGACAGCGGCTGCGTGGGGGTCCACCCGGTCATCGACGCGATCGCGCGGCGTGCGGCACCGACGACGATGCCGCGCCCACCCGCACCGGGCTGCGGCGGCAGCAGCGCGATCGTCAGGTCGGCGACGCCCTCGAGGACCGGCGGCACGAGCGGCGCGGTGTTGACGGCCGTCTCGGCGAGGTCGCCGTCGATGAACAGCAGGTGCCGTGGGGCCCGGTCCGGCGCGTCGCGCATCGCGACGACGGCGGCGCCCGTCTCCATCGCGGCGGCCTTGCCGCGGTTGTGCGAGTGCCGCACGACGACGGCGCCGGCCTCGCGCGCGACGTGCTGCGTGTTGTCCTCCGAGCCGTCGTCGACGACGAGCACGAGGTCGACGTACGGGATCGCGCGGGCGGCGCGGACGGTCGCCGCGATACGGCGCGACTCGTCCTTCGCCGGGATGATCACGGCGACCCGCTGCCGGGGGGCGCGCGCCGCGCGCGGTGCGGGCGCGCGGCGCTCCGCCGTCGGGGGGGTCGCGGTCGCGTCGTCGGTCGCGTCGGCCCCCGGTCGGACGCCCTCGCTCCCCGTGCCAGTCACGGTGACCACCCTATCGACCGCGGGAGGGTGGTCGCCTCACGAGCGACGGGGCCGGGCGCGCACCGCGCGCACCCTTCGAGACGGCCATCGCCTCCGACCTGGCCGGGTGGGCCAAGACCGGCGCACCTCGCCCTCTCCGCGACTATCGAGCCTCGCAACGGAACAGCCCGCAAAACCACCCACAGCGGCAGCAGGTGTGCGCTAAGGTCCGAGAACGACCAATCAGTCTAAGACAGGGGGAAGACGTGAGATCCGAGAGACGCGTGCGCACGGTGGTGGTGACACTGCTTCTGAGTGCATTCATCGTGAACGGCTTGTCCTACCTCCCATTACCTGATCCCGCGAAACTGGCGCTGCGAGTTGCCAGCCTCCCGATCGCGATCACTGCACTTCTCATCGTCATTACGACGAGACGACGAGACGACGAGACGACGGGACGACGGTGGGCGACCTGGATGGTCGCCGTAGCGGCGTTCACCGCTGGCGCTCTGGCCTGGGGCACGCTCGCACCCGCGACGTGGAAGGACGCCGGCGCAGCCGAGTTCGCGCTCCAGCTGACGTCTTCCCCGCAACGCGTGTCCACGGTCGCCGTCTCGACACAGACCATCGACCTGAACGACAAGGAGCTCGCCGACAGAGCCCTCGACGAGGCCGCCGCCAAAGCCGAGCAGTTCGTCGACATCACGGGGACACAGGCCGAGAGACTGGTCGCGGGCGCTCTCGCGGCTGGCTACGAACCACGCAGCGGGCTGAGCCCGGAGTGGACCCGGGCTTCTGTGCAGACGTTTGGCGGATGGCAGCTCGTGACGGTGCCACTCTCAGGGACCGACGTGCCCGAACTGAGCAAGGTGACTTACTTCAAGATGGGCGATTCTGCCGAGGTCGTCGAATGGGCCGCCTCCCTCACGGCAGACAACACCGTCAGCGTGGACGGATGGCAAAATGGACAGAAGTTCCGCGAAGCCCTGTTCGTGATCGAAGGCGCCCACCAGGACGGGGCGTCCATCACCACCGTCGGACTCAACCAGAAGAAGCTCGAACGTTGCCTGACCGCGAACGGGATGCCGCAGTGGATCGTCACCACGATCTTCTCGGTGTGCACAGCCGTCTGTGTCTTCACGCTGGGCGCGGGCTGCGTCGTGTGCATCGGCGCGTGGGCTGGTGCCAACTCGGCGATCATCTACGACTGCGTCAAGCGGGCGTGGACGTGACCCCGTAACGGCCCGCCAGCAGCGCGGGGTGCCGACCGGCATCGGAGTCGACCGAAGCCGCACCTCGCGCTGCTGCGCCGTGCGTCACCCCGCGGTCGCGCTCAGCGCAGCGTGACCTGGCGGGCCACGAGGCCCGCGCGGGCGCGGCGCGCGTCAGCGTCGAGCGGGGCGTCGTCCGCGAGGGCCGCGGCGAGCGCGGGCGCGAACGCCTTCACGCCGTCCTCGACGTCCTCGGCCTCCGAGCCGCGCGCGAGCTCCCACACCGGGACGACGATGCCCGCGGCGCGGAAGTACCCGATGAACTTGTGCCCGTCGAACCCGGACTCCCGGCGGCCGTGCAGGCGCGCCAGGCCGTCGAGCACGACCTGCTCGTCGTCGGCCTGCGCCCAGCGCAGGTACTCGCGCGCCCCCATGCGGCACCAGTACGCGGACTCGACGGACGCCAGCCGGCGGGTGTCGACGATGCCGGCGTCGGCGTCCTCCATCGCGGCCTGCAGGTCGGGCGTGATCTCGGTGCTGGGGTCCAGCCAGTACGCGAAGCTCTCCTGGACCGTGACCTCGAACGGGACGGTCGGGTCGAGGACGTCCTGCAGGCGCGGGCCGGGCGTGGGCAGGCCGATGGTCTCGATCGCGGTGCCCGGCTCGGCGTCGAGCGCGAGCAGCAGGGCCGTCGCGACGTCGCGCGACGCGTCGCCCGAGCTCGTGCCCGTCTGCAGCGCGACGAGCACGACCCCGTCGGCGCGGTGCAGCGCAGCCCACGAGTTCGGCAGGATCGTCGTCACGACGACGTCGCGGGCGCCGTGCTCGGCGGTCGTGCGGACCGTCGCGGTCGCGGCGGGCACGAGCTCGCGCATCGCGACCCAGTCGGGCTCACCGGGCAGCCCCTCGAACGGGCGCAGCACGAACTCGGTCGTCTTCTTGGCCATGCGCGCCAGCCTAGCGACTCACCACGCACCGCCCTGCGCCGCTCCGACCGCCCGCCGACCCACCCGACGCCGACGGACACCCGCACGGACGACGGACAGCGGCACGCACCTGTCCGTCGTCCGTACGCCTGTCCGTCGGCGAAGGAGTGCGGTGGGGCAGGGCGGAAGGCAGCGGGGCGCCCAGGCGGCGCGGGCGGAGGGCCGAGGGCGGAGGCGAGCGGTCCGAGCGGGTGCGCGGCGGGGCCCGGCTGCGGGAGGATCGAGGCATGCACCCGCGCGCCGGCACCCCCGCCCAGCCCTCCGACCTCGTCGACGTCGACGCCCTGCTGACCGCGTACCACGACCGCAAGCCCGACCTCGACGACCCCGCGCAGCGGGTCGTGTTCGGCACGTCGGGCCACCGGGGCTCCGCGCTCGACGGCGCGTTCAACGAGGCGCACATCGTCGCGATCACCCAGGCCATCGTCGAGTACCGCCGCGCGCAGGGCACCGACGGCCCCCTGTTCATCGGGCGCGACACGCACGCGCTGTCCGAGCCCGCGTGGACGACCGCGCTCGAGGTGCTCGCGGCGGCCGAGGTCGAGGTGCACGTCGACGCGCGCGACTCCTGGACCCCGACCCCCGCGGTCTCGCTCGCGATCCTGCGCCACAACGGTGCGGGCACCTCCGCGGGCGTGCGGACGCAGGGCCCGGGCCTGGCCGACGGCATCGTCGTGACCCCGTCGCACAACCCGCCGCGCGACGGCGGCTTCAAGTACAACCCGCCCAACGGTGGTCCGGCCGACACGGACGCCACCGGCTGGATTGCCAAGCGCGCCAACGAGATCCTGCGTGGTGGGCTGGCCGACGTCAAGCGGGTGCCGCTGGCACGGGCGTTGCAGAGCCACCAGCGTCACGACTACCTGGACGCCTACGTCTCCGACTTGCCGAATGTTGTCGACATCCACGCCATCCGCGCCGAAGGCATCCGCATCGGCGCCGACCCACTCGGTGGCGCATCCGTCGACTACTGGGCGGCGATCGCCGAGCGGCACAACTTGGAGCTGACGGTGGTGAACCCGTTGGTGGATGCGACGTGGCGGTTCATGACGTTGGACACCGACGGCAAGATCCGGATGGACTGCAGCTCGCCGAACGCGATGGCGAGCTTGATCGGCAAGATCGGCGATTACCAGATCGCCACCGGCAACGACGCTGACTCCGACCGCCACGGCATCGTCACCCCCGACGGCGGCCTGATGAATCCGAACCACTACCTGGCCGTGGCCATCGACTACCTCTACACCCACCGGCCCAACTGGCCCGGTGAGGTGGCCGTCGGCAAGACCGCCGTCAGCTCGTCGATCATCGACATCGAGGCGATCAAGAGGGCCGGCATCCGCATCGGTGCCGACCCGCTCGGCGGCGCATCCGTGGACTACTGGGCGCTGATCGCCGAGCACTACGGCCTCGACCTGACGGTCGTGAACCCCGACGTCGACCCGACGTGGAAGTTCATGACCCTCGATTGGGACGAGAAGATCCGCATGGATCCG
>JAEYNO010000038.1 GCA_023412515.1 Actinomycetes bacterium | reverse complement strand
CCCGCGGACCTCGCGGCCGGCGCTCACCCGCCCCTCGTCGTCACGGGCACCGCAGGCGCCGCGCGCGCCCGCGAGCTCGTGGGGACGGAGCGCACGCTCGTCGTCCCGGGGCAGGGCGACCCCGACTCCCCGGACCTGCCCGCAGCCGTCGCGGCGCTGCGCGCCCGCGGCCTGACGCACGTGCTGGCCGAGGGCGGTCCCGGCCTGCTCGGCGACCTGCTCGCGGCCGACGTCGTCGACGAGCTGTGCCTCACGACGTCCCCGACGCTCGTCGCCGGGCCCGCGCCCCGCGTCGTGCACGGCGCACCCTCGCTCGCGCCGCCGCGCCCCGCGCACCTGCGGCACGTGCTCCACGCACCGGACGGCACGTTGCTGACCTGCTGGGACCTGCGCGCGGCCGTAGGCTCGGGGTCGTGACCGACACCATCCTCGTCCTCACCGAGGACACGCTCGCCGCCTCCGACGTCCAGCACATCGTCGACCTGCACGCCGACGAGACCCTGGCCTACCGCGTGCTCGTGCCCGCCGACACCGACCGCCCGCTCGTGCCGTGGATCATCGACGCGCTGAGCATGGGCGAGCTCAAGGAGGCGTGGGAGCGCGCGACCGGCCACGAGCCGAGCCGCACGCAGGCGCGCCAGACCGCGGCCGAGCAGGTCGAGCGCAGCGTCGCGGAGTTCGTCGCAGCGGGCCGCGAGGCGACCGGCGAGATCACCGAGGACGACCCGCTGCCCGCGCTGCGCGGCGCGGTCGCCGGCGGCGGCGTGCGCGAGGTCGTCGTCGTGACGTACCCGCACGTGGTCGAGGACACGTTCCACACCGACTGGGCGTCGCGCGCACGCGACGAGCTGCACGTGCCCGTGCTGCACCTGTACTCGGGCACGAGCGAGCTGGGCTGACCCCGGGCGACGTACCCGGCCAGGTCCGGGAGGTCGCCCGCCGGTCGGCCCGCGCGTCAGCGCAGCGGGTAGCCCGCGCGCTCGACCGTGCGGCGCGCGAGCACGTCGAGCGAGTCGACGTACCGCGCGTCGGCGAGCAGGTCGTGCTCCGCGGCGACCACGGACAGCTCGGTGCAGCCGAGCACCACGACGTCCGCACCGCGCGCGGCGAGCCGGTCGGCCACGCCGTGCAGGGCCGCGACGTCGGCCGGGCGCCCGGCCTTCACCTGGTCGTAGATGATGCCCATGACGACGTCCTGGTCGGCGTCGTCCGGCACGATCGGCTCGAGCCCGCGGGCCTCGAGCGCGCGCTGGTAGACGCGCGCGGCGAGCGTGCCGCTCGTGGCGAGCACCCCGACGCGTGCGGTGCCCGGCCGGGTCGCGACCTCGTCGGCCGTCTCGTCGACGATGCTGAGCACGGGCACGTCCACGGCGGCCGCGACCTCGTCGGTGAAGTGGTGCGCGGTGTTGCACGGGACGACGACGAACCCGACGCCCAGGTGCTCCAGACGCCGCGCGTCGGCCGCCATCACCGGTCCGGGGTCCTCGTCGGAGCGCCCGAGGATGTACGCGGTGCGGTCCGGGATCGACGCGTGCTGCAGCACCACGAGGTCGACGTGGTCCTGGTCGCGGTCGGCCGCGGTGTGCCGCACGACGAGGTCGAGGAAGCACACGGTCGCCGCCGGGCCGACGCCGCCGATGACGCCGACCTCGACGCGCCCGGCGGCGTCCGCGGGGGCCGTCGGGTCGTGCGGGGCGCCGCTCACGCGTCGCCCGTCGGGTAGTACCGGCGGTACTTGCGCACCTGGTTGGCCTGCGCGACCGCGAGGTACGCCAGTCGCCGGGGGTCGGTCTCGGCGCGGTACCACAGCGGGTTCGTCACGCGACGGGCCCGCCCGAGCGCACGCGTGCGGGCACGCAGCGCCGGGTCGGCCACGTACCGGCGCAGCAGCCACCGCGGCAGCACCGTGTACAGGTGCGGCTCGGTGAGGTGGTCGGCGGCGCCGTCCGGCAACGGGTCGAGCCCCTGCACGTGCTCGCGCACGTACAGCTCGGCGGTGTTCCGCCCGCCGGCGGTGATGTAGAAGTTCGAGCGCCCGAGGCGAGGGTTGAGCTCGAAGAACACGGTGCGCCCGTCGCGCGGGTCGTGCTTGAGGTCGAAGTTCGCGTACCCGGTCCAGCCCAGGTGCTCCAGGAGCCGCGTGGCCTGCGCGACGATCTGCTCGTCGTGACCGGTGATGATGCCGGCGGGGTTGCCCAGGGCGCCCGGCGTGTGCTCCTCGAGCAGCACGTGCCCGAACGCGGAGAACCGGACCTTCCCGCTCGCGTCCGAGTAGCACGTGAGGATCCGCATGCCCGAGTCGTCGCCCGGGATGAGGTCCTGCACGACGAAGCTGCCGCGGTACCCCGAGGCCTGCACACGCTCGAGCAGGTCGCCGAGCTCGGCCGGCGTGTCGACCGTGAAGACCTTCTTCTTCCCCGGGAACTCGACCAGGTGGTAGGCCGCCGTGTCGGCGGCCTTCGCGATGACCGGGAACCGCAGGCCCGACGTGTCGGGCGTGCCGCCGCCCTGCACGTCGTGCACGACCGTCGCCGGGTGGTCGATGCCGAGCTCGGCGCACAGCTCGCCGAACAGCACCTTGTCGGTCACGCGGTCGAGCGTCGCGACGTCGACGTACGGGATCGTGTAGAGGTCCTCGAGCTCGGCACGGTTCTCGACGATCGTCCGGACCAGCCAGTCGGCGCTGCCGAGCAGCACGAGGTGCCGGTCGCCGAACCGCGCCGCGACCTCGCGCAGCCGACGCACGACCGTCGGGCCGTCGTCGATGCCCGGCTCGACGACGTTCTCGAGGATCCTCGAGTGCCGCACGAGCCCGGTCGACACGGTCGACACGACGACGGAGCGCACGCCGTACGCCTCGTGGAACGTCCGCGCGAGGCTGTAGGCCCCGACGTCGCCGCCGAGGATGACCGGCTGCAGCCGGGCGATGGGCACCTGGGCCCCCGTGCGGCGGCTCACCAGGTCTGCTCGGAGCGGTCGCCCGACCAGTCCGTGTGGAACGTGCCCTCGCGGTCGGTGCGGCGGTAGGTGTGCGCGCCGAAGAAGTCGCGCTGCGCCTGGATGAGGTTCGCCGGCAGGCGCTCGGCCCGCACGCCGTCGTAGTACGCGAGCGACGACGAGAACGCCGGCGTCGGCACGCCGTGCGCGGCCGCGGCCGACACCACGCGCCGCCACGCGGCCACGCCGTTGGCGACGGCGGCCGTGAAGTACGGGTCGGCCAGCAGCAGCGGCAGGTGCGCGTCGCGCTCGTACGCCTGCGTGATGCGGTCGAGGAACTTGGCGCGGATGATGCAGCCGCCGCGCCAGATCCGGGCCATGTCACCGGGTTTGATGTCCCAGTTGTACTCGTCGGAGCCGGCCTGGATCTGGTTGAACCCCTGGGCGTAGGCGATGATCTTCGACGCGTACAGGGCCTGCCGGATGTCTTCGGTGAACTGTTCGCCGTCGGTGGGCTTGTCGCCCAGGTCGCCGGAGGCCAGCCCGGTGGTGGCCTTGCGCTGGGCCACCGAACCCGACAGGGCGCGGGCGAACACCGCTTCGGCGATGCCGGTGACGGGCACGCCGAGGTCGAGGGCGGACTTCACGGTCCAGCGGCCGGTGCCCTTCTGCTCGGCCTCGTCGAGGATGATGTCGACCAGCGGTTGGCCGGTCTTGGCGTCGGTCTGGCGCAGCACCTGGGCGGTGATCTCGACCAGGAAGCTGTCCAGGTCCCCGGAGTTCCACTCCTCGAAGACCTCGGCGATCTCGGGTGCGGTCTTGCCGAGCCCGTCGCGCAGCAGCTGGTAGGCCTCGCCGATGAGCTGCATGTCGGAGTACTCGATGCCGTTGTGCACCATCTTCACGAAGTGGCCTGCGCCGTCCGGGCCGATGTGGGTGCAGCAGGGGATGCCGTCGACGTGGGCGGAGATCTCTTCGAGCAGCGGGCCGAGCGACTTGTAGGACTCGGCCGGGCCGCCCGGCATGATCGACGGGCCGTTCAGCGCGCCTTCCTCGCCGCCGGAGATGCCGGCGCCGACGAAGTGCAGGCCGGCCTCGCGGACCGCCTTCTCGCGGCGGATGGTGTCGGTGTACAGCGCGTTGCCGCCGTCGATGATGATGTCGCCGGGTTCCATCGCGTCGGCGAGCTCGTTGATCACCGCGTCGGTGGGGTCACCGGCCTTGACCATGATCAGCACCCGGCGTGGCTTCTCCAGCGCGTCGAGGAACTCCGAAATGGTCTCGCTCCGCACGTACTTGCCCTCGGTTCCGTGTTGTTCGATCAATGCGTCGGTCTTGGCGGTCGAGCGGTTGTGCAG
>JAEYNO010000488.1 GCA_023412515.1 Actinomycetes bacterium | reverse complement strand
GACCGCGGTGGCGCCGGGGACCGCGGGGCCGGGCGCTGCGGCGTCGGCGGCTGCCGCGGAGGGGGCGGTCGAGGGTGCGGGGACGGAGGGCGTGACGGTGCCGGGGGCCGGGACGGCGGGGGCGTCGGGGACGGGCACCTGCGGGTCGGGCTCGCGCATGGTCCTTCCATGGTCGCACCGCAGCGGGGGGTCCACGAATCGATTCGACGAACTCGTGCGCGGCGTCACGCCCGCGGGCCTGTGCGCCTCGTCACGCGCGTGCCGGTGGCCGGCGACCGGCTCGGGAGCGCTACGCACGTCGCCGCTGGTCGTGCGCCGCGGCACCGCCCCGGGCGGCGGGTGTGGGTGGGCGGTGGGAGGCTGGCGCGCATGTGCGGGAGGTACGCGTCGTTCCGGGAGGACCAGGCGATCGCCGACGAGTTCGCGGTCGCGACCGTCGCCGACGACGTCCGGCTGCTGCCGCCGTCGTGGAACGTCGCCCCGACCGACGGCGTCCGCATGGTCGTCGAGCGCGCCGACCGCGCGACCGGCGAGATCACGCGCCAGCTGCGGGTCGCGCGGTGGGGGCTCGTCCCGTCGTGGGCCAAGGACCCGTCGGTCGGCAGCCGCATGATCAACGCGCGCGTCGAGACGGTCGCCGACAAGCCCGCGTTCGCGCGCGCGTTCGCCGCGCGCCGCGCGCTGCTCCCGGCCGACGGCTACTACGAGTGGCAGGCCGCGCCGGACGCGCCCGCCGGGGCTCCCCGCTCGCGCCGGGCCCCGAAGCAGCCGTTCTGGATCCACCCGGCCGACGACGACCTCGCGGCGCTCGCGGGGCTCTACGAGTTCTGGCGGGACCCGACCAAGGCGGACGACGACCCGGACCGCTGGCTCGTCACGGTCACGGTCGTGACGCGCCCCGCGACCGACGCGATGGCCGCGATCCACGACCGCCAGCCGGTGATCCTGCCGCGCGACGCGTGGTCATCGTGGCTCGACCCCGCGGTCGGCGCCGACGAGGCGCGCGACCTGCTGACGGTCGCTCCCCCGCGGCTCACGGCGGTCCCCGTCTCGACGCGCGTCAACGCGGTCGCGAACAACTCCCCCGCACTGCTCGACCCGGTCGACCCGCACGGGCCGACGACCCCGGCCTGACTCGGCGCGCCTGCTCGACGGCCGTGCAGCCACCCGCAGGCCGATCACGCCCGGCGCATCCGGGCAGCAGGGCGGGCTGTGTGTCGTTCCGGCCTCCCGAGAGCCGCAACGCCACACACGATGGCCTCACAGGCACTCCGGGCACGGCCGCACGCGGGTCGGGCGCCCCGCCCGGGTGAGCGCAGCCGCCACCTGCAGGGCGACAGCGCACGGCCGGCCCACCACGTGGGACCACCGGTAGCGGAGCGTGAGGTCGTCGTGCTCGAGGAGCACCGCGTTGTCGCGCCACACGTCGCGGTCGGTCGTGCCGCCCGGGTGCGCGAGGCGGCCGTCGAGCTCGATACGGACGTGCAGACCCCGGTGCACGCGGTCGGCACGGATCCACCCGCCGTCGACGCGCTGCCGCACCTGCCCCACGGTGCGCGGCAGGCCGTGACGGCGCTCGACGTCCCGCACGTACCGGTGCTCGAGCGGGGACTCCACCCCGAGCGTCGGGTCACCGAGCACGGCCCTCAGCAGCGCCCGATGGCGCAGCGAGGCACGCAGCCCCGACCGGTGCACGAGCACCACCGGAGCGACGCCGCGGCGGACGCCCTCGGTGACGACCGCGACCGCGGCGTCCTCGTCCTGCGCGTCGTCGAGCAGGTCGAGCACCGTCTCGACGACGTCGACCGTCCGGAGCCTGCCGCTCGCGTGCGGCATGGCCCGTCGGCGACGCACCCGCATTCCCGGTTGCGGCCGGACCGTGCGCGGCCCGGGCACGCTGACGACGACGTCGGTCCCCGGGGCCGCCGCGAGCCCGTGGACGAACGCGGCGGACCGGTGCGACAGCGCGGCGCCGGGCCCGGCGGCGAGAAGGGCGGCGTGCGCGGTCTGCCGCCAGGCGAGCGCACCGGACTGCAGCACGACGACCCCTCGGAAGGGCCGCTGCCACCGACCCGCGGCGACGCGTCCCCGTACGGTCCGCCCGGGGACGCCTGCTGCCGCGAGCTGGGCCACGGTCGCGGCACCGTCGTGCCGCAGGACGACCGCGCGCACGGGCTCGGGGAGCGCGTGCGCGTCGGGGACGTGGACGGCTGTCGGGTACGTCTGATCGCGGCTCATGCTGCGACCCTGGCAGCGCCGCAAACCTGAGGACGGCCCCCCGGGACGGCCCTGTGGACGACCGACGCCGGACGAGGGCTCGTCGACGGCGGCGAGCTCGGGGACCGACACCCCGACGAATGTCGGCCGGCACGCGCGTCGGGCCGGCGTACCGACCGGGGCCGTGCTGCACAGCGGCCACCCAGCGGCCGGAACGCCACACGCTCGCGGTCGACGTCAGCGGGTGGCTCGGCCGACCGCGGCGCGGCGCGCACGCCGTCCGGGCCTGCCGTCAGTCCGCGCGCGACAGCCGGAACGACGCGGTCGGGCCGAGACCCGGGAGGTCGCGCACCGGCTGCTCCGCGAGGCGGAACCGCGGGTCGCCACCGAGCACCTGCGCGGTCGCCGCGTCGACCAGCACGGTCGACGGCTCGGCGACGTCGGTCAGCCGTGCCGCGAGGTTGACGCTCGGGCCGAACACGTCGCCGAACCGCGACAGCACGCGCCCCCACACGAGGCCGACGCGCACGGGCGTGACGCCCCGCGCCCCCTCCGCGAGGCCGCCCGTGCTGCGCGCGGCCGCGACGTCGAGCGAGTCGCCGAACGCGTCCGCGAGCCCCACCGCGACGGCCGCACCCGCGCCGGGGGTGTCCGCGATGAACAGCACGGCGTCGCCGATCGTCTTCACGACGCGCCCGCCCGCACCGACCACGACGTCGCGCGCCGCCGTCTCGAAGCGCTGCACGAACGACGACAGGTCGGTCGAGCCCAGGCCCGCGGTCCGCCGCGTGAACGACACCATGTCCGCGAACCCCACCGCCCGGGCGAGCGGCAGCGCGCCCGCGTCGGCGGCGCGGCCGCGCGCGTCGCCGAACTCGGCGGCGTAGCGGTCGGCGACCGCCGCGAGCTGGCGCCGGTACGAGTGCAGGAGCTGCTGCTCGAGCACCGGCGCGAGGTCGCGCAGCCGGTCGAGCACGAGCAGGCGCGCCGACGTGTCGTCGAGCTGGTACCGCGTGGACATGTCCTCGACGAGCGCCTCGACCTGCCACAGCGCGAGCCGGTCGGAGGTGTGCCCGAGCGACCGGATGACCGTGACGACCGTGCGCAGGTCCAGCCCGTGCTCGGCGACGAGCGACGCGGCCATCGACAGGGCGCGCGCGTCGGCCTCGGTGAACATCACCTCGTCGTCGCCGTGGCTCGGCAGGCCGAGCGTGCGCCAGAACGTGCGGACCATCTCGAGGTCGACGTGCGCGATGCGTGCGAGGTCGCGCGCCGTCAGCGTGCGCGGGCCGCCGAGCAGGAGCTCGTCGAGCTGGTCGGTCGTGCGGCCGGTGCGCGGGGGTACCTCCGCGGTGTCCGCGACGGTGGTCGCGGGCACGTCCCCGGGTCCGTC
>JAEYNO010000445.1 GCA_023412515.1 Actinomycetes bacterium | reverse complement strand
GGCTGCAGCCGCGGCCGCGCCGCACGTCGGTGACGGGGCCGGCGTGGCTCACGGCCGTGGGCGTCGTGCTGCTGCTCGGTGCGCTGGTCGCGTTCGTGGCGACGATCGGCGGGTTCGTCGGCGCGGTGCGCTCGGACGTGCTGACGAACGACGGCCGGCCGGGGGCGGCGGTGCTCGCGTCGGCCGACGCGCCGGGCGCGACGGAGGTCGTGCTCACGGCGGGCGAGCGGTACGCGGTGTACCTCGTGGTGCCGCGCGACGCGGTGCGCGGCGACGAGCGTCCCGAGCTCGCGGAGGACGTGCTGCTCATGGCGCCGTCGGGGGCCGTGGTCGAGGCCGACGGGTCGCCGGGCGTGAGCATGCGGACGGGTGCGGGCGGCCGGGTGGCCGCGACGGTGGGGGCGTTCACGGCGCCCGAGTCGGGGCGGTACACGGTCGCGGTGCCGCCCGCGGACGCGTCGGACGCGTGGGTCGCGATCGCCGCGGACAAGCCGTTCGGGCCGTTCTTCGGGTCGGTCGTCGGGACCGTCCTGGGCGTGTTCGTGGTGATCGGGCTCTCGGTGGCGGGATTCGGCATGACGCTCGGCGGCGCGATCTGGTGGGTGCTGCGCGTGCGTGCGCGGCGCGCCGCCGCCTGACGGCGGGGCCCCGGCTCACAGTTGACCCTCAGCGGGCGCACTGGCTAGCGTGGTGCTAAATCGGTCTAGCAACGACGTGGACCGACCAGGCAGCAGCCGACGAGGGCTGCTCGGGGGGCGCCGCACCGTGTCGAAGGAGACATCGCATGTGGAGACCCCTCAGCCGGGGCCGCACCCCTGACCACCGACGGCGGACCACCGCGCTCGCGGCCCTCGCCGCGCTCGCGGCGGCGACCCTCGCCACCGCGGCACCCGCCGCGGCCGCCCCCGAGCCCGCACCCGACGGCATCGTGTCCGTCACGCCCGTCACCGAGGTCTACGTCTCGGGCCAGAAGGTCGCCGCCGTCGTCGTCGAGTACGCGGCCGCCGTCGACCCGGCCGACGTCACGCCCGCCGCGTTCGTGGTCGAGGACAGCACGTACGACTTCCGCTTCAGCGCGGGCCTCGAGGAGCTCGACGACCTCGCGCCGCGCACGATCACGCGCGCCTACACCAACGACGCCGTCGGCCGGCTGCCCGCCGGCACGTCGACGCCCGGGCGCTACGTCGTCCTCGAGCTCGACCCGACGGACCCCGGCGGCAACACCGTGATCCGCTCGACGTGCCCGCGCCTGTGCTTCGAGAAGATCAACACCGACCTGCGCACGCAGGTCACGCAGGTCGCCGACCTGCACGCCGCCGACGGCGCGCTGCTCACCACGGCCGACCCGACGCCCGTGCGCGTCACCGCGCCGGCCGTCGACCCGGTGGTCGACGCCTACGTGTCCGACGTCTACGACCACGAGGGCCACGCGCTGCCGTACTCGTACCGCCTGCCGGCGGGCTACGACCCGGCGCGCACGTACCCGCTGGTCGTCGCGCTGCACGGCTACGGCTCGGGCTACGACGGCGAGAACCCGCGCGTCAACCTCGCCGTGGACGCCATGGTCACCGCGTGGGGCCTGCCCGCGTGGACCGGCGTGGACGAGGACGTCATCGTCCTCGCGCCGCAGAACGAGCGCGTCGGCAACCCGCTCGAGGCGGAGGCCATGACGGCGCTCGTCCGGTCGTTCGTCGGCGGCCACGCGGTCGACGCCGACCGCGTGTACGCGGCGACGTTCTCGTGGGGCTCGACCCTCGCGTGGGCGGCCATGGCGCAGGACCCGACGCTCTTCGACGCCGCGCTGATCGTGTCCGGCTTCCCGGTCTCGCAGGAGCAGGCCGCCGCGATCGCCGCGCAGCCCGTGCCCGTGCAGCTCACGCACGCGACGAGCGACCCGGTGCTCCCGGCCGCGAACTCCACCACGAGCCGTGACCGGCTGCGCGCCGCGTACGTGGCCGCGGGCATGGACGAGGCCACGGCCGCGGACACCGTGCGCCACGTCGAGTACGCGGACGACGCGTTCGTCGTCCCGGACCACCACGCGGCCACGATGCCGACGTACTCCGACCCGGCGATCCTGCAGTGGGTGCTCGCGCAGCGTCGCGCGCCCGCGCCGAGCCCCGTGCTGGGCGTCACCGCCGTCACCGAGGTCGGCTCGTTCGGCCAGCAGGTCACGCAGGTCGTGCTCGAGTACGGCGCCGACGTCGACGCGTCCGGGCTGACGCCCGCGGACTTCCGCGTCGAGGACTCGGGGTACAACTTCCGGTTCGCGGGCATCGAGACGCTCCCGGACCTCGTGGACCGTGCCGTCGCGTCGGTCTGGACCACCGACGACCCCGCGCGGCTGCTGACCGCCGACCGGCCCGAGGCCCCGGGGCGCTTCGTCGTGCTCGACCTCGTGGACTCCCCGGTGGGCGGCTGGACGGTCATCGTGTCGCGCTGCCCGACGTTCCTGTGCTCGGTGCGCGTCAACCCCGACCAGCTCACGCAGGTCACGCAGCTCGGCGACGTGACGGGCACGGACGGCGCGCTCGTCGCGGCGGCCGACCCGACGCGGGCGCACCGGCTCACGGGCGGCTCGATCGACCGCGAGGTCGACCAGTTCGTGCTCGACACGTTCGCGTCGAGCACGGGCGACGTGCGGTACGCCTACCGCCTGCCCGACGGCTACGACCCGGCGCGCACCTACCCGCTCGTCGTCGCGCTGCCGGGCCACGGCATGGGCTACGACGGCCAGAACGTCGGCGTGCAGCTCGCGTCCGACATGCTCGCGGTCGCCTGGAACCAGGAGTCCTGGACCGGCACCGACGAGGACGTGATCGTGCTCGCGCCGCAGAACGAGCGGCTCGGCAAGGCGATCGAGGGCGCGCAGACCGTCGAGCTCGTCGAGGCGTTCCTCGCGCAGCACGCGGTCGACCGCGACCGGGTCTACGCGACGTCCGTGTCGTACGGGTCGCAGCTCATGTGGGAGATGTTCTCGGAGCGGCCCGACCTGTTCGCGGGCGGCCTGCTGACCGGCGGGTTCCCGGGCGACGAGGACGAGTTCGCGCGCATCGCGGCGGGCGAGGTGCCGATGTGGATCACGCACGGCACGAACGACCACCTGCTGCCCGTCGCGCGGGCGCGTGCGTCCTACGAGGCGCTCGTCGCGGCGTACGAGGACCGCGGGCTCGACGCCGCGCGGGTCGCGGAGCTCGTGCGGTGGACCGAGTACGGCGACGACGCGTTCGCGCTGCCGGACTTCCACCTCGCGGCGGCGCCGACCCTCGAGGACCCGGCGACGCTGCAGTGGCTGCTCGCGCAGGACCGCGACCCGGACGTCCCGACCGAGCCCGGCACCCCGGGCGGCACCGACGGCGGCACGGACGGGGGCACGGACGGCGGTACCGGCGGTACCGACGGCACGGCCGGCACCGGCACGGGCACGCCCGGCGGGTCGAGCGCGTCCGGCGCGTTGGCGGTGACCGGTCCGGCGCCGCTCGCGGCCCTGCTCGCGCTCGCGCTGGCCGCGACCGGGCTCGGCACGGTCCTGGTC
>JAEYNO010000441.1 GCA_023412515.1 Actinomycetes bacterium | reverse complement strand
GTCCGGGCTCGCCGGTCAGCGCGCGCGGTCGCGCGGACGCAGCCGGACGTGCGGCAGCTCGGGCGCGGGCAGCGCCGGGCCGTCGTAGCCGTGCACCTCGCCGTACCGGCCCAGGCCCTCGGCGTCGCCGGCGTTGGCGGCCTGCCACTGCGCGCGCGCCTCGACGACCTCGTCGTGCGTGCGGCCCACGAAGTTCCACCACATGAGCACGGGCTCCTCGAACGGCGCGCCGCCCAGCAGCACCGCGCGCACCGGCCGGTCGCCGGCCTCCAGGACCAGCGCGTCGCGACCGGGCGGCGCGTACGCGAGCCACGCCGGGCCGACGTCGTGCCCCTCGACGCGCAGCGCCCCGGCGTCCACCAGGACGCCGTGCTCGAACGTCGGGTCCACGGGCAGCCGCACGCGCGCGCCCGCGGGCAGGTCGACCTGCGCCGCGACGAGCGGCGAGTACGCGCGCGCCGGGGACTCGACGTCGCCCAGGCGCCCCAGGAACACCTGCAGCTCCGCACCGTCCACGGTCAGCCGCGGCACGTCGGCGACGTGCTCGAACGCACGGTCGCCGTGCCGCGCCGACGCCGGGAGCGCGGTCCACAGCTGCACGCCGTGCAGCACGCGGCGGTCGGGGAAGGTCGCGGGCGTCGACTCCTCCGAGTGGCAGATGCCGCGCCCGGCGGTCATGAGGTTGAGCTGCCCGGGCGTGATGGTCTGCTCCGAGCCCCGCGCGTCACGGTGCAGCACCGCACCCTCGAACAGCCACGTCACGGTCTGCAGCCCGGTGTGCGGGTGCGGCGGCACGTCCATGCCGCCCGTCGCCGCGACGTCGTCGGGGCCGTAGTGGTCCGCGAAGCAGAACGGGCCGATCAACGAGCGTGCGCGCGACGGCAGCGTGCGGCGCACGGTCATCGCACGCGGGCCGCCCAGCGGCACGTCGCGCGGCTCCACGAGCTCGACGTCGGCGGCCGGGCCCGCGACGCACACCTGCTCGGTCGGGCGGGCCTCGAGGTTGGTCACGCGGTCAGGCTACGGGGGTGTCGGGGGCTGGTCGACGGCGGGCGGTGCCGGGCGACGAGGGCCTGTCGGCGCGGCGTGTGCCAGCATCGACGCGTGGAGCTCCCCGTCGCCTGGTCCGTCCTGCTCGTCGTCGCCGGGCTGTGGAACCTCGTCGTGTGGCCGGCGTTCCTGCGTCGCGTCGCCAAGGACCCGCGGGCGCGCGACGCCGCCGGGCGCGCGACCCGGTTCCTCACCGTGCACGTCGTGCTCGTCGTCGTGTCGCTCGCCCTGGGGCTCGCGGTCGCGGCGGCCGGCGTGCTCACGCTCGTGGGCTGACCGCCGCCGCTCCCGCCGGTGCGGCGACGGCCGTCTCCCCGTGCTGCGTCGGGGACGACGCGCTCGGCGGCACCCGCAGCCCCGCCGCGTGCCACGTCGCGCGCCCCGCCGCGAGCGACGCCCGCACGTCGAGCACGCGCTGGTTGCGGCTGCCGCGGAACGCGAGCGTCAGGTCGCGCTGCGCGATCTCGAACCGCCCGTCGACCAGCACGTCGACCTCCGCGAGCAGCGCGCGCTGGTCGTCGTGCCCGGCCGCGAGCTCCTCGAACGAGTAGCCCGTCCACGCCCACACGTCGCGCGTCGCCCCGAGCTCGGCGCGCAGCCGCCGCACGAGCCGCAGGCACACCTGCGTGTTGAGGAACGGCTCGCCGCCCAGCAGCGACAGCCCCTGCACGGCCGGGTGCGCGAGGTCCGCGAGCACGCGGTCCTCGAGCGCGTCGTCGTACGGGCGGCCGTAGCGGAAGCTCCACGCCGCCTCGTTGAAGCAGCCCTCGCACGCGAACAGGCAGCCCGACACGTACAGGCTGCACCGCACGCCCTCGCCGTCCACCATGACGAACGGCTTGTAGTCCGCGACGTACCCGTGGCTGACCTTGTCCGACACCCAGCCCGGGCCCGGGTCGCGCGCCACGGCGCGCCTCAGCCCCGGGACGTCGGCGGCGCGTCGGCCGCGTCGAGGGACGTCGCGCCCGGCAGGTGCTTGACGCGCGACGAGATCTCGACGTGCCGCCCGTGCACCATCGGCCGCTGCTGCGGGTTGCCCAGGTAGCCGCACGTCCGCTTGACGACGTCGCACGTGCGCGGGTCGGTGTTGCCGCAGCCCGGGCACGCGAACCCGCGGGCCGTCGGCGTGAAGTCGCCGCAAAACCCGCACTCGTGGCAGCGGTCGATCGGCGTGTTCGTGCCCAGGTACCCGACGCGGTCGTACGCGTAGTCCCACACGGCCTCGAGCGCCGCCGGGTTCTGCTGCAGCACCGGGTACTCGCAGTAGTGGATGAACCCGCCCGACGCGTGCTGCGGGTAGTCCATCTCGAAGTCGAGCTTCTCGAACGGCGTCGGCGCCTTGCGCACGTCGTAGTGGAAGCTGTTCGTGTAGTAGTCCTTGTCGGTGATGTCCGGCACCGCGCCGAACTTCTCCTTGTCGAGCCGGCAGAACCGGTCCGTCAGGCTCTCGCTCGGCGTCGAGTACACGCTGAAGTGGTAGCCCGTCGCGGCCTTCCACTCGCGGGCCCGCTCGGCGAGGGTGCGCAGCACGTCGAGCGTCAGCCGCTTCGCCTCGTCGTTCCCCTCCCACGCGCCGCCGTAGAAGGCGGCGGCCACCTCGTACAGGCCGATGTAGCCGAGCGACACCGTCGCGCGCCCGTCGCGGAACAGCACGTCCACGTCGTCGCCCGGGTCCAGGCGCTGCCCGAACGCGCCGTGCACGTACAGGATCGGCGCGTTGCCCGGCGTCGCCTCCTTGCACCGCTCGACGCGGTACATCAGGGCGTCGCGCGCGATGTCGAGCCGCTCGTCGAGCAGCGACCAGAACCGGGCCAGGTCGCCGCGCGACTCGAGCGCGATGCGCGGCAGGTTGAGCGTCACCACGCCCAGGTTCATGCGGCCCTCGACGACGTCGTTCCCCTCGGCGTCCTGCCAGCCCTGCAGGAACGAGCGGCAGCCCATCGGCACCTTGAACGAGCCCGTGAGCTCGACGATCTTGTCGTAGCTCAGCACGTCCGGGTACATGCGCTTGGTCGAGCACTCGACCGCGAGCTGCTTGAGGTCGTAGTTCGGGTCGGACGGCTCGAGGTTCACGCCGCGGCGCAGCGTGAAGATCAGCTTCGGGAAGATCGCCGTGCGACCCTCGCGGCCCAGGCCGCGGATGCGGATCTGGAAGATCGCGCGCTGGATCTCGCGCTCGAGCCAGCTCGTCCCCAGGCCGAACCCGACCGACGTGAACGGCGTCTGCCCGTTGGACGTGAAGAGCGTGTTGATCTCGTACTCGAGGCTCTGCATCGCGTCGTAGATGTCCTTGGTGGTGCGCTCCCGCGCGTACTCCTCGTGCAGCGACGCGTCCGGGATCCACCGCGCGGCGTCCGCGAGGTGCTTGTCGAGGTTGCGCTGCGCGTACGGCGCGAGCAGCTCGTCGATCCGGTTGACCGAGCAGCCGCCGTACTGCGACGACGACACGTTCGCGATGATCTGCGAGATCTGCGCGGTCGCGGTCTGGATGGACCGCGGCGGCTCGACCTGCGCGTTGCCGATGCGGAACCCGTCGGCGAGCATCGTGCGGAAGTCGATGAGGCAGCAGTTCGTCATCGGCGCGTACGGGTGGTAGTCGAGGTCGTGGTAGTGGATGTCGCCCTTCTGGTGGGCGTTCGCGACGTGCGGCGGGAGCATCCTCAGGCCGATCGCCTTGCCGACCGTGCCGGCCGTGAGGTCGCGCTGCGTGTTGAAGACCTCGGAGTCCTTGTTGGCGTTCTCGTTGACGACCGTCTGGTCCTTGTCGATGAGCCGCACGATCGAGTGGTTGAGGTCGGTGGACCGGCTGCGGGCCAGGTCGCGCTCGACGCGGTAGTCGATGTACGCGCGGGCCACGTCGTACTCGTGCGACTCGAGCAGCACGTGCTCGACGACCGACTGGATCTCGTAGATCTTCACGGTCGACGTGAACCGCGCCGCGAGCTCGGCGTCGACCCGCTCGACGAGCGCCGCGACCGCGTGCCGGTGCACGACGTTCGGCTCGCCGTGCACGGCCGCGTACGCCTTCGTGAGGGCCGCGCGGATGCGCGCGTCGTCGAACCGCAGCAGGCGGCCGTCGCGCTTCTCGACCAGCAGGGCGCGGGTCCCGGTGGTCCCGTCGGTCGCGGCGGCCTCGCCCGTCCGCACGGCCTCGTCGGCCTCGTCGTCGCGCGTCTGCGGCTCCAGCTCCACGATGCTCACGGACTGCCCCTCCCACGGCTGCGCCGGCGCCGCCGTGACGGGCGGCACCGGCTGATCTCTGCTCGGTGTCTGCGGTGCGTGCCCGGGCCCGCACGGCTCGCGCCGGGGTCCGCGCCGCGGCGTCCCACGGGACGGCGACGTCCGTGGGGTTTTCCACGGCAAGACACAACATGTTGTGTGAACTACACGGCCGTCACACTATTTGTGGGGGGTGGTGGCCGGTGGGTCGAAGGTCCCGGGACCGCCCGACGCGCCTGATCGCGAGGCCGGCGCGACCTGTGCGTCACGGCGTGTCGTGCACACCGGTGCGACCCGCGCGATGATTCCCGGTGCCGGGCCCGGTCGGCACGGGCAGGCGCCCCGCCCGCGGGCGCACCGACCCCCAGGGAGCACCGCGTGGCCACCATCGTCTCGACCCTGTTCATCGCGCTCGACGGCGTCGCCGAGGTCGACCCGGCCTGGCACTTCCCGTACTTCGACGAGCGCATGGGCGCGGGCGTCGGCAGCGACTACGAGGACGTCGACGTGCTCGTGCTCGGCCGCGTCACGTACGAGTCGTTCGCCGGCGCGTGGCCCGAGCGCGAGGCCGCGGGCGGCGAGGACGCCGGGTTCGCCGCGCAGCTGGGGGACGTCCGCAAGCTCGTCGCGACCCGCGGCGACGCCGACCTCGGCTGGCGGAACGCCGAGCGGACCTCCGACGTGGTCGCCGCGGTGCGCGCGCTGCGCGACGACGCGTCGGTCGGGAAGGTGCTCGTCGCCGGGTCGCTCTCGGTGGTCCGGCAGCTGCTCGCCGCCGGGCTGCTCGACGAGCTGCGGCTCTACGTGCACCCCGTCGCGGCCGGCAGCGGCGAGCGGCTCTGGGACGACGGGCCGGTGCGCCCGCTGCGCCTCGTCTCGTCCGAGACCTACCCGACGGGGGTGCTGCGGCTCGTCTACGCGCCCTCCGAGCTGCCCGGCACCGCCGGGTACGACGACGCCAAGGAGCACCTGCCCGCGTCCTGACGCCGCACCTCTGCGGCCATGGAGCTCCCCGCGACCGCCGGTGCCGCGCGGTGCACGTCGCGCGGGCGCGGTACTCGTCGCGTGAGCGCGGTACTCGCGCACCGAGCGCGGTACTCGTTGGTGCCGCGTTCGTCGCGCGAGTACCGCGCTCGAGGGGAAGGGGGTGCGAGTGCGGCGCTCGCGCTGAGAGAGCTCGGCGGGCGGAGAGTGCCGCGCTCGGCGAAGAGTGCCGCGCTCGGTGGGGAGGACCGGGGTGGGTGCGAGTGCCGCGCTCGGCGGAGAGAGGCTGCGCGAACCGGCCCGGGCGCGCACCGGCGCGGCTAGGGTCGGGTGCATGAGCGACGCGGCGGCGGTGGCACCGGTGGTCGGTCGGGGACGACGGCTCGCGCGGTTCGCCGCCGTCGTGGCGGTGCTCGTCGCGGGCGGCAACCTCATCGCCTGGGGCAACCGGTGGTACGTCTCGACGTGGCACGTCGGCACGGCGTACGGCGACCACCTCCTCCGCGCGGCGCACACGGCGCTCGTCACCGGGCTCGTGTGGCTCGTCGTCGCGGCCGTCGCCGCCGTCGTCGGTTGGCGGCTGCGCGTGGTCCGCGCCGGCTGACGGGGCCGCCCTCACCGGACCGGACCCGGTCCCGCTCCGCTCGCGCGACCGTGCGGGCGCCGCCGTCCGCGGGTGCCCCGCTCCCGCCC
>JAEYNO010000434.1 GCA_023412515.1 Actinomycetes bacterium | reverse complement strand
GTCTCGGAGCAGGCTCCCGCCGCGGACTTCAACACGGTGCCAATGCTGCGCGGACGCATAATGGCGCTCAACGGTATAGACGTGCGCGAAATCGAAGTGCCGCCGGAGGGCGCCTGGGTGCTGCGCGGCGACCGCGGCATCACCTACTCGGCCTTGCCGCCTGAGAACTCGACCGTGACGGAAGGACGCTGGTGGCCGGAAGACTACCAGGGCGAGCCGCTGGTCTCCTTCTCCGCCGAAGAGGCAGGCGAGATCGGCCTGAAGATCGGCGACACGCTGACGGTCAACGTGCTCGGCCGCAATATTACCGCCCGCATCGCCAATTTCCGCCAGCTCGAATGGGAATCGATGGGCATCAACTTCGTCATGGTGTTCTCGCCCAACACGTTTGCGGGAGCGCCGCATTCGTGGCTCGCCACGCTCACCGACCGGGAGGCGACGGCCGCGGACGAGTCGCTGCTGCTCAACGAGGTGACGCGCGCCTTTCCCGCCGTGACGTCGGTGCGCGTCAAGGATGCGCTCGACATCGTCAATACCATGGTGGCGCAGCTCGCCACCGCCATCCGGGCAGCCGCGGCCGTCGCGTTGGTGGCGTCGGTTCTCGTGCTTTCTGGAGCGCTTGCGGCCGGAAACCGTGCCCGCGTCCACGATGCGGTGGTGCTGAAGACCCTGGGCGCCACCCGCCGCACCCTGATCTCGGCCTTCACGCTCGAATACCTCATGATCGGGCTCGCCACCGCCATCTTCGCGTTGTTTGCGGGGGGCGTCGCCGCCTGGTTCGTGATCGCGCGCATCATGACGCTCCCGTCCAGCTTCCTGCCCGAGGTGGCGGTCTCAACCATAGCAATCGCTCTGGTGCTGACGGTGGGGTTCGGCCTCGCCGGCACCTGGCGGGTGCTCGGCCACAAGGCGGCGCCGGTCCTGCGAAACCTGTGAGGAGGCGGCCGCACCTCCCGCCGCAGCGTCCCCGGCGGGCTTCACGCTGTCGTGACACACGGCAAGATTTCGCGATTTTCGTGCGCCACCGCTTGTCTGAGGTCTTGTTCTGGCCTGAAAGACACATCATATTCGCCCGCAGGCATGCTGGAGTCCCGCCAGCGGCGCCTGGGCGCGTGGACCGCTGCCCGACACCGGACGGGACAGAAGCAGTAGAGGAAAGAATGGCTGAACCCCTTCGCAACTATCAGACGCGTGTCGCCGGCGCGCGTGCCGACGCGTCGATCGACGAGGGCCTGCGCGCCTACATGCTCAAAGTCTACAACCTGATGGCCATGGGCCTGGCCATCACCGGCCTTGCCGCGCTCGGCACCGTCATGGTGGCGACCACGAGCGATCCCTCGGCCGCTGTAGCGACCCTTCCCAACGGCAAGATGCTGACCAATGCGGGCGCCCTGCTGTACGGCTCGCCGCTGCGCTGGATCGTCATGCTGGCTCCGCTGGGCATGGTCTTCTTCCTGTCGTTCCGCGTTCACAAGATGAGCACCTCGGCCGCGCAGACGACGTTCTGGGCCTTCGCCGCGGTCATGGGCATCTCGCTGTCGTCGATCTTCCTGGTCTATACATCGGCCTCGATCGTCCAGACCTTCTTCATCACCGCGACTGCCTTCGGTGCGCTGTCGCTGTGGGGCTACACGACGAAGCGTGACCTGACCGGCATGGGCACCTTCCTGTTCATGGGCCTGATCGGCCTGATCATCGCGATGGTGGTCAACATCTTCCTGCAGTCGCCCGCCATGCAGTTCGCGATCTCGGGTATCGGCGTGCTGGTTTTCGCCGGCCTGACCGCCTATGACACGCAGAAGATCAAGGAGATGTACTGGGAAGGCGACGACGTTCTCGTTGCTGGCCGCAAGGCCATCATGGGCGCGCTGACCCTCTACCTCGACTTCATCAACATGTTCATGTTCCTGCTGCAGTTCCTCGGAAACCGCGAGTAGCAGCTGCTTCGACATCAAGGAAAAGGGCGCCATCCGGCGCCCTTTTTGTTTGCGCTCGCAGATGCGATGTCGGGTCTGCGAATTTCCCCCTAGAAATCGCCCTGTTTTGCTTTCCTTGAGCAGTCGGCTGCGATATCCCGGTTTGAAAGAGCGGGCACGGCAACCGCCGCAGCCCGCCCGGGGAGGGTGCTGCTTCAGAGGCAATCACCACCTCTGCAAAGTCGGCTTCGGAGTTCCGGGGCGGACGCAGGCACTATGGAGGAGGGCGCCAATGGCGGCTATCGCACTGATCATTCGGGCAATCAGCGGCCTCAACTGGCTCGTCGGCAACGTTTTCGCCTGGCTCTCGCTAGGCATCGTTGTCGTCTGCTTCACCGTGGTCGTGGAGCGCTACCTGTTTTCGGTCACGCATCTGTGGATGCAGGACCTGTATGTCTGGCTGAACGGGGCGATGTTCACGGCCGTTGCCGGCTTTGCCCTGCTGCGCAACGACCATGTCCGCGTCGACATATTCTATCGCCCCGCGACGACCCGCACGAAGGCGTTCATCGACCTGTTCGGGGTGATCGTGTTCCTGCTGCCTTTCTGCTGGATCGTTTACCGCTACGGCATGCCGTTCGTCGCCCGCTCCTGGCGTATCTACGAAGGCTCGGCCAACGTCGGGGGCATGCCCGGCCTGTTCATCCTGAAAAGCTTCATTCTCGTCTTCGCCGCGCTCGTCGCACTGCAGGGCATAGCGATGGCGCTGCGTTCGATCCTCGTGCTCGCCGACCAGGAGGAGCGGCTGCCACCCAGGCTCCGCTACTCGCATGACGGGAGCGCGCACTGATGGATCTGGTTCTTCTCGGCGAGATCCTCGCCGGCCTGATGTTCTTCGGCATCATCGGCTTCCTGATGCTCGGCTTCCCCGTGGCCTTCACTCTGGCCGGCGTCTCCCTCCTGTTCGGGGCAGTCGGCCTCTGGCTCGGCGTCTTCGACATCTCCAATTTCGGCAGCCTGGCGCCGCGCTACATCGGCTTCATGACCAACGAGGTGCTGGTCGCCGTTCCGCTGTTCATCTTCATGGGCGTCATCCTCGAACGCTCCAAGATCGCCGAGCAGTTGCTGCTCACCATGGGCAAGCTTTTCGGCAATCTGCGCGGCGGTCTCGGCATGTCGGTCATCGTGGTGGGCGCGCTTCTTGCCGCCTCGACCGGCGTCGTCGGCGCGACCGTCGTCACCATGGGTCTGATCTCGTTGCCGGCCATGATGCGGGCCGGCTACGATCCGAAGCTGGCATCGGGCGTCATCTGCGCCTCCGGCACGCTCGGCCAGATCATCCCGCCCTCGACCGTGCTCATCTTCATGGGCGACATGCTAGCGGGCATCAACGCGCAGGTGCAGATGGCGAAGGGTAATTTCGCCCCTGCCCCGGTATCGGTCGGCGACCTGTTCGCCGGCGCCATCTTCCCCGGCCTGCTGCTCGTCGGCCTCTATCTGTCCTGGATGATATTCAAGGCGTTCACGGCGCCCGAATCCTGCCCGGCGACGCCCGTTCCGCCGGAAGAGCGGAAGGATCTCCTGAAGGAGGTGATCATCGCGCTGGTGCCGCCGCTGTTGCTGATCATCGCTGTCCTCGGTTCCATCCTGGGCGGCATCGCCACCGCGACCGAAGCGGCTTCGGTCGGCGCCGTCGGCGCCATGATCCTGGCCGCGGCGCGTTGGCGGCTCTCGTTCCGCGTCCTGCGCGAGGCGACCGTCTCGACGGCGGCAATCACCTCGATGGTGTTCATCATCCTGTTCGGCGCCTCCGTCTTCTCGATCGTCTTCCGCCTGATGGGCGGCGACAATCTCGTGCACGAGTTCCTGACCGGACTGCCGGGCGGAACGCTGGCCGCCGTCGCGGTCGTGCTGTTCATCATGTTCCTGCTCGGCTTCATCCTGGACACGTTCGAGATCATCTTCATCGTGATCCCGATCACCGCCCCGATCCTGCTCAATCTCGGGGTTGATCCGGTCTGGCTGGGCGTTCTGGTGGGCGTGAACCTGCAGACGAGCTTCCAGACGCCGCCCTTCGGCTTCGCGCTCTTCTACCTGCGCGGTGTCGCCCCGCCGAGCGTATCCACGGGCATGATCTACAAGGGCATCATGCCCTTCGTCTGCCTGCAGATCGTGGCGATGGCGATCATGTTCGCCTTCCCGGAAATCGCCACCTGGCTGCCGCGCTGGATTTACAGCTGACGCGGCTCACGTGTCGGCGCCCTCACCGGCGACGTCCGAAAAAGAAAAAGGCCCGGGATCGTTCCCGGGCCTCTTTTCGTTTCGATCCGCCAGATCAGAGGTGGAAGAACTTCTCGCGCGCCTGGATGAACAGCGAGTCGGTCCCTTCGGTCTTCTGCCGCACGATATTCAGCGCGGAAGCGAAGCTCTCTGCCGTCTTCTTGGTGAGTGCGTCGCTGGAGTCGAGCAGGCCCTGCATGATCTCCTTGGCCGCGTCGGCACCGGCCTTCAGGATTTCCTCGGGGAACTGCCGCACCTGGACGCCGTGGTCGTTGACCAGCGTCTGCAAAGCGCGCGGGTCGTTGGCCGCGAAATCCGCCGCGACCGCGTCGTATTCCGCCTGGCAGACATCCTTGATGATTGCCTGCAGGTCGGCGGGCAGGTTCTGGTACTTCTCCTTGGAGACGACCAGTTCCGTCGCCAGCCCGGGCTCGATGAAGCTCGGGAAATAGTAGTTCTTCGCGATCTGGTGGAAGCCGAGCGCGAGGTCGTTGTAGGGGCCGACGAACTCGGCCGCGTCGAGCGTGCCCGACTGCAGAGCCTGGAAGATGTCCCCGGCGGCGAGGTTGGTCACCGACACGCCCATCTTCTGCCAGACCTGACCGCCGAGGCCCGGTGTGCGGAAGCGCAGGCCCTGGACGTCGGCGACGCCGGTCAGCTCGTTCTTGAACCAGCCGCCCGCCTGGGTGCCGGTGTCACCCGACAGGAAACCCTGCACGCCGAACTGATCGTAGATCTCGTCCCAGATTTCCTGGCCGCCGAGATAGCGCACCCAGGCCGTGAGCTCGCGCGAGGTCATGCCGTAGGGAACGCCGGTGAAGAACGACAGCGCCGTGCTCTTGTTCTGCCAGTAATAGGCCGCACCGTGGCTCATTTCGGCCGAACCGTCGATGACGGCGTCCCGCGCCTGCAGCGCCGGCACGATTTCGCCGGCCGAATAGACCTGGATCGTCAGGCGCCCGCCGGAAGCGGCGGTGATGCGGTCGCCGAGGCGCTGTGCGCCGACGCCGAGGCCGGGGAAATTCTTCGGCCAGGTGGTGACCATGCGCCAGGTCTGGTTGCCCTGCGCGATCGCCGGCGCGGCGAGCGCCGATGCAGCGGCGGCTCCGGCGCCAGCGAGTCCGGCCTTCTTGATGAATGAACGACGATCCATAAAACTCCTCCTTGGATTCAGACTCGACGCGCCCCTCTGGAGTCCCAACAACTGTGGCAAGAGCCCCGGCACGTGTGCCGGACCATTACACCCAGCAGCCGTTTTGTCCACGATTTCCGGCTGTTGATGAGCGCTCGATGCCTGTTTCGGGCCTTGTCAGACGCTTCCCCAGCGTAAGGGCGACATGACTCCTGCACTGTCGGGCGCGTGGTCGCGCTTGGAAACGCGCCACAGCCGATCTAAATGAGAGGCTCTACCCTCTGACCCCTGGAACCCGGATGCACCAGCCGCTTGTCGCCGTCTCCACCGACGTCCGCGAATTTGCGAACAATGTCTGGCACGCGACGCCGGTCCAGTACCTCGAGGCCGCGCTTACCGCTGCCGGAACCCTGCCGCTGCTGCTGCCTTCCTTCGGCGATCGCATCGACTTCGATTCGCTGCTCGAGCGCGTCGACGGCGTGCTCGTGACCGGTTCGCGGTCGAACGTGCACCCATCGCTCTACGGCGGCGAGGCCAGCGAGGAGAACGGTCCATACGACACGGCGCGGGACGCCACCACGCTGCCGCTCATCCGCAAGGCCATCGAGCGCGGCGTTCCGCTTCTCGCCATCTGCCGCGGCATCCAGGAGATGAATGTCGCGCTGGGCGGCCCGCTGGCCGCCGAGATCCACGAGATGGAAGGGCGCGACGACCATCGAGCGCCGGAGAGCGAGAACCAGGACGAACGCTTTGCCATCCGCCAGGCCGTTTCGATCAAGCCGGGATCCTGCCTGGCCGGCGTTTTCGGCCCCGGCGAGATCATGGTCAATTCGGTGCACAGGCAGGCCGTCGACCGGCTGGGGCCCGCCCTTCAGATCGAGGCGGTAGCGCCGGACGGCACCGTTGAGGCGGTCTCCGTGCGCGGGTCGCGCGCTTTCGCGGTCGGGGTACAGTGGCATCCCGAATACTGGGCGAATTCGGATGACAGTTCCGCGCGATTGTTCAGGGCCTTCGGCGACGCGGTACGGACCCACGCACAGGCCCGCGACGGGATGCGCCCGGCGGCCGAATAGAGTTCAGTCTTCCTGCACGATCAGCGACACCAGCGGGGCCCCCGCCCCGTAGGATTCGAAAGCATGCCCGTCGCCTGCGGAGAAGCGCATCGCAACCCGTCCGTCCTCGCCCGTGAAGGCCACCGACCCGTCTTCCTGCTCGCTCCAGAACTGCGCGGCCGCGAGGTCGGGAAGCTCCTCGGCGCAGTTCGCGCCGAAGATCAGGTGTGCCTTGTGCGCCGAAACCGCATCCCCCTTGACCACCTCGCACCCGGTATCGGCTCCGTAAAGCACCAGGCGGAACCGCTCGGCGACCCCGCTCGCCGTCAGTTCCGGCTCAACAGAAGGAGAGGCGCCAGGCGGAATTCCGCCATTGGTCATCGTGTAAGCCACGCCCGCGAACGCCACCGCGCCCAGTCCGGCCACCGCCTTGAAAATGCCCATCGTCCCCGCCCCGTCGCCATTGCCCGGAGAGAGGATCGGAAGTTGTGGTTAAGCCGGGGTTAAGGCTCCTATCGCGCCACCACGTCGGCCGTTTCCGGCACCGGCGTCAGCGCCTTGCGCCGTGTGAACCAGGAAACCAGGTTGTCGACCACGAGATCCGCCATGGCGCGCCGCGTGTGCACGGTCGCCGAGCCGACATGCGGCAGCAGGCAGGCATTGGGCAGCGCGATCAGTTCCGGCGGCACCCGTGGCTCGTCCGCGAAGACGTCGAGCCCCGCCCCCATTATCGTACCGTCCTTCAGCGCGGCGATAAGGTCAGCCTCGTCGACCGTGCTGCCGCGCCCGATGTTGATGAAGATGCCGTCCGGGCCCAGCGCCCGGAAGATGTCAGCGTTGACGATCCGATGCGTGGTCGCTCCGCCGGGCGTGACCGCGATCAGCGTATCGACGGCGGCGGCAAGCTCTTTCAGCGTCGGATAATAGTCCTGCGAAGCGCCCTCCACCCTGCGGCGGTTGTGGTAGCTGACCTTGAGGCCGAACGCCTCCAGCCGGCGCGCGATCGCCGAGCCTATCCGCCCCATGCCGAAGAT